>JAGYOX010000190.1 GCA_018399235.1 Desulfobacterales bacterium
TTGCCGATAACGCTGAATAGATCGAGTTTAACGGCTGCATGCAATGTGCATGTTTTCCAATAATATCCGGATATTTCGAGAATGCTGCCGGGTGTCATAGCTTGCGATGCCATTTATGGCCTCCTCTCTAATAAAATATTCTAAACCGGCTTTTGAACCTATATTTAGTGTCAGGCACTATTTAAGCGTTTATCTGTTGACCCGACTGCTAATCACTGATATTAAAATCACTTACCAATATAATAGTATTAAAGCCATACGCAAACAACACACGGTTTCCACGGTTTTTGTGGCAAAGGCGGATGGACAGCCCAAAGCCTGCGAAGATGCGAAAAATATAGGTCTGTTTACCCGGCACCAGCTACCCGATAAAATCGTTTTTGACCATGAATTTATTATAAACAATTATTTTCGATACAAGAGCAGCCAATCATTTTTTCTGATCGGGTTCGGTAAAAACCAATATAACCATTTTTTCAGAGGAGAAGACAATGAAAACAGTGGGGGTTTTGTTATCCGGATGCGGTGTATATGACGGGGTTGAAATTCACGAGGCCGTGCTGACCTTACTGGCGCTGGATCGAAAAGGAGCAAAAATTTTCTCTATGGCGCCCGATATGGACCAATATCATATCGTTGACCATTTAACCGGTGAGGCCGTGGAGGGGAAACGCAATGTACTGATTGAGTCCGCCAGGGTGACAAGAGGCGAGATCCGGGATCTGAAAACCGTCCAGGCATCAGAGCTGGATGCATTGATTATGCCCGGCGGCTTCGGCGCCGCCAAAAACCTAAGCGATTTCGCCATCAAAGGAAAAGATACGGAAGTCAACCCGGATGTCTCAAGAATCATTAATGAAATGTCAGATGCCGGCAAACCCATCGGTGCCATATGCATCTCCCCGGCGGTGGTAGCCAGGGTATTATCCCATAAACATCCGGAAGTTACCATCGGCAATGATTTTGGCACGGCAGAGGCTATTGAAAAGATGGGTGCCATACACAAGGCCTGCACTGTTGAGCAGATCCATATTGACAAACAAAATAAAATAGTGACTACGCCCGCATATATGCTTGGACCGACTATTAAAGATGTGGCGGTGGGCATTGAAAAACTCGTTGATGCCGTATTGGCAATGATTTGAAACCTATTTAGTGCGGGAAAAGGTCATAAAAATACAGCATAACATCGGATCGCGATATAATTCCGATAATCCGATCATCTTTAATGACCGGCAGACGGCCGATATCATGTTTTACCATTAGACGGGCCGCCTCCATGGGGCTGCTTTCAGGGGTGATGGTTATATTTTTTGAACTCATAAACGCCTTAACGGGGTTTTTCATTCTCGAATCACCCCTTACCTTTCGAAAATCTCTTCGGGAAATAATCCCCACCAGCCTATCATTATCAACCACCGGCACCCCCGTACATCCTTCTTTTCTAAGAATTTCGGCGACTTTTTTCATGGGGGTGTCCGCTGTTACCGTAATCACCGGATAAGACATTAGGTCACCGACCTGTACGCTAGCCTGCTGATTGCCCTTCAATAATTCAAATATCCACTCACTTAATGCATCCGGATTGACGGATTTAAGCATGGCGGAACCAGCCCCCGGATGCCCCCCGCCCCCCATGCTGCGCATGATTGAACCGATATTTATATCTTCAACCACGCTTCTACCAATAATAATACATTTATCATGCTCGTCATGCACAAATATTCCGAATGCAGCCTCAAGGTTTAAGATCTCCCGATACATGTGCACAACCAATGAAAGATTGTTGACATGCCCTTTTATATGGATCGTGTTGATGCTTACACTGTAGCTGCCGATCTTCTCACGGTTTGGTGATTTTAGCATCTCAAACAAAATATCCTTCTGTTTAACACCGTATCCGGGCTGCAGAAAAGTATTTAAAACCGTTAGATCAGCATTATTTTCCAGCAAATAGCCGGCTGCATGAACATCTTCCGCTGTTGTCGAAGAAAAAGTTAAATTACCTGTATCCTCATAAAGACCTATTAAAAAGAGCGTCGCCTGCATCGGGGTTAATTTGATTTTCCGCTTTTTTATCTCCCGGATCATCAGGGTAATCGTTGCACCGATTTTTTCCTGGCATAGCCATTTCGGATGGAGATCTGTTTGCTCTTCATGGTGGTCCCACACATGTATTTCAAGATCGGAACGACGCTTTAACTCATCCATTTTTTCCAGCCTTGACCATCTGTTGGTATCAACAACGATCAGCTTTTCAACCTCATTGAAATGGATGTCATCAACCCTATACATTTCAAAAAGGTCTTTGTGGAGGGAGGAAAAGGCTTTAACGTTTGGATTGACAACTTTTGGAAGTAAGGGAATGGCGCCATTATAAAGCAGAGTAGCCGCTACCAGTGAAGAAAACGCATCAAAATCCGTACTACGATGTGTCGTAATTAGCTGCATTGGTTTAGAAAACCTTTAAAGTAGATCCATCTTCAAACTAAGCTAATAAATCATCCCATAAGAAAAATATAATAAATTTTTCATTGGCCCTTTTTGGCGGTCCAGTTAGGAACAAATTTTAAATATTTTTTTAAATAGTCGCGACTCGCTTTTTCAAATATTTCAATTTTTGATGAAAGAACAAATTCCTCACCAAGATGAGTTATCATTTCTCTTATAAGCGTTAAAGGACTGAGGTCAAGAATTGACATAAGAAGCACGAAATAATATGGACGACTGTTTAAAAAATTAAAGATGCGGAGTAGAGAACAATAAAATCGGACCTTTTCTTCAGGATTATGATTGAGGTAAGGGTTACTCCCAAGAAATGACCAGTCATCTTTGAATTCATTATAACTGAACAAATAACTGCCATAACAATCCGGATGAATTGAATACTTTGAAATATGCAACTGATCTTTATGTTCTTCAAAGTCGTCAGTACCCGGCATATAAAAAAGTGGATGGATCACGCATATGTTGTTTGGGTTCTGAGGTAATTTGTTTTGATCCGCTTTGGCAATAACCGAATTCATTTCTTCAATTTTTTTGCCGGCAGCACACTCGACAGCAAAACACATAGTATTATTTAATTCAGCATCCGTCTCCTCAGGAAACCCTGCTATAAAACTTCCAATAAAACGTATGCCATTATCGTTAAAGCTTCTCAGTTTTTCAAAAGTGGAAACGGAGTTGATAACTTTTCGAATTTGCTTTTGCGCCTCGGGGTTGGGGGTTTCAAAGCCCGTAAAAATAAGCTTGCAGCCAGCTTTAGAAAGCAAATCCGACACTGAATCCGACAGTCGATCAAGTCGTGCATAACACCCCCACGTGACGTCGATCCTTTCAGTTATAAGATTCTGAGAAAGTTTACGAAGAAAATTCTCATCCAAATTATCTTGAGTGAAGAAGCTGAAACTTCCCCCTTTTTTTGCAAGGAATTTCATTTCTTCAATTATTACTTTAACTGGTCTATATCGAACTTTTCCATTCCACATCTTAGCGGGTGCACAGAATGAGCAGTGATTGGGGCACCCGCGTCCAGACTCAATCAAAACAAATCCCGGATGAATATATGGATTTGCTTTATTGTGGGTTATATAATCCTCAATATCCACTAAGGAATAATCGGGGGCAGGAATAGGTTCATTCTTGTCAAGATAAGTTCTTGGATTTTCTGTGACCTGCCCAGCTTTTCGATACACAATCGAAGGGACTTTGGTAAAATTTTCATTGCAGAGAACCGCAGGGACAAGATGCCTTAACACAGGTTCCCCTTCCCCCTTAACAATAATGTCTATGTTGGCACACCGGATAAGTGCTTCTCTGGCTTTCAGTGTCGGGCCAACCCCCCCGACAACAATCTGGCATGACTTCTTTTTCTTAATCCGCTCTGCTAATTTCAAAACCACTATATGATTAAGGCCATGAACGGTAAAAAATAAAATATCAGGATTTTTTTTGAGTATGAGATTGCTCGCCTCCGCATAGAAACTCTTATCATCGTTGAAAAAACCTTGTTTGAGCATTAGATCAAGATCAACAACTTCATATGAAAAATTTAGTCCTTCCTGCTTTATTTGTTTTAGACAAGTCCCAAGAACTAGCAAAGGCAATGGGATAAAGGCAGTTTTATTTAAATAGATAGAAATGGGCGGATTGATTAATAGAATTTTTTTCATTGTTCCCGTATCCCTTGCGATGAGTATTCTGGATATTTAACTTTGGTGGCTTCGTAAAAAGTCCAATATCTGTGTTGCGCTGCATCCCTCGGAATTTCACGTACTCCTATGTACGCTGCATTCCTCGGGATTTGCGCGCCTTGATCTTGAACTTTTTACTTTGCCATCC
>JAGYOX010000191.1 GCA_018399235.1 Desulfobacterales bacterium
TCCTTGAGAAATCTTGACGGCATGGTTTCAAAAATTTCCCTGACGAGAGCCTGCGCATCCATCCCAAACCTCCCATTTATGAAAAATAAAAGATGGGGTTGTAATGAAAAAATGTTAAATTCTATAGCCCCCAGGAAAACCCCATGCTGTCCGCTTCCTCTATTCCGGCAAAAACCTTCGCCGTCCGCTTTCTATCCTCAAGATCATATAGCGAATAAACGGCATTACGCGCCGCCTGCAGGTCGCCTCCGGCGTTAACCGTCAGCTGATGCAGTAATCCCCCAACATCTGTGGTTGTCAGATCTTCAATAAGCTTCATGACTCTTACCCGCTCCTCGGCTGAGAACCCGCTCTTGCCGACAAGGTATTTATCCAGGTATCCCCTGATCTCCGGGTTATTCCATTCTGTCTCCGCTGGGGCATTGGTTACGATACCGCCTCCAAGATCCAGAAGCGTATCAATATCTCCGGGTCCCCCCTCGGAACAAAGCCATTTATTCGCGCTGGCTTTCACCGGATCAGGGAACCATACGCCTGACGGATGTTTTTCCCCTTCAACCTCCGCGCCAATCGCCGCCGCAAAAGACTCTTCGCTCCATGCCATAAGATGGGTAAGCCTGTCTTTTGCATGCGGCGTATTTTCAATGCCGTTATATTCCGCCGCCAGCCCCGCGGCGCCGGCCAACAGGTCAAGCGTTCCCGACTTGCACCCCCCTTTAGCCGAAAAATGGGTTTCAATGGTCAACGACGCCGCCCGGTCAAGCATGTCCCATTCACCACAAAGAAAAACCCGCTCCCAGGGCACGAAAACGTCATCAAAAACCGCAGTAAATATCAGATCGCCAAAGCCAACCCGGCTGAACGGGTAATCCATCTTGAGTGAGGTTTTTTGCTCCCTTTTCAGGGGAACCTTGGCGATCAACTTGACCCCTTCGGTATCGAGCGGTATGGCAAAAGCAACCGCAAAATCCTTATCCTCAGCAGTGGGCGAAAATCTGCCCTTGAGCGGGGCCGGGGTAACACACAGCTCATTGCAATTGGTGGCCATAGAAATCGAACTCTTGCATCCACGGACGACGATGCCGTCCTTGCGTCTCTCCACCATCCGCAGAAATGCATCCGGCTGCTCATGGGGAGGCTTTGTCCTGTCCCCCCTCACATCCATCCATGCCGCGCCTACGATGCCATCTGTCTTCTGCATGTGTTTAACCCACTCAACAAATCTTTCATGGTAATCCGTGTTATGTGCCTGGTCGGTTTCATGGGTTATGGCCCAATAGGCATTTTGATAGTCCTCCTGCAAGCATCGAAAGACGCACAAACTCCTTCGGCAGATCTCCCTCTGAATCCGGGTCCTTGCGATCCATTCCTCCGGCCCCTGGTGTATGTTGGCAAACAGGCTGACCTCTTCGTTAATAAGGGGAGAATTCACAACCGACCCCTTGTCTCTGAACATTTGGCTGTTAAGGGTGTCCCGTACGGCTGAAAAAATAAACGCCAAGGTCGACACCGTCGGGTGGTCGTAAACCTTTTCGACCCTCTCTCCGCCCATATAGACCTCTGGGGTCTGTGCCCTTAAAGCCTCCAGCCATTCGCCTCCGCTTTTTACTGCCATTTCTCCCCTCCTTTTGTTTTTGTTTCGATTGGATGATAAACGTGTTCATAAGATAAGGATAAAGATATTTAGGAATGGTAATAGGATAGATAGGAACCCGCTTTTTGTCAAGAAAAGCGAAAGGAAAGTAAAAAACCGACACTGTTCTTTAAAAACCCATCATTTTTTGTTTGACTTTTTAGAGTTAATTAAGTAATTACTTACTTAATTAATAATTTTCTTTGTTTTCAGTTTATCCTGGAATTTTATTGATGGGGCAACCTCTGATTGCAACGCATCCATCAGCAACTACGAATCGAAAGATTTCTTATAAAAAAGGATCCCCTATGAGCGACAACGTTTATATTATCGGCGTTGCCATGAACAAATTCGGCAAATATCTCGACCGAAGCATCAAAGACCTTACCGGCGAATCCCTCAAAAAGGTATTGGAAGATGCCGACCTGGGCCTAAACGAGATTCAGGCCGCCTGGTTTTCAAATACCGGCTGGGGGATGAGCGAGTTTCAACACTGCATCCGCGGGCAGGTGGCCTTATCAGCAAATGGACTCGACAAGATCCCCATCACCAATGTGGAAAATGCCTGCGCATCCGCGACTACAGCCCTTCAGGGGGCATGGATGGCGATAAAAGCCGGCATTTATGACTGCACCCTGGCCATCGGCACGGAAAAGGTTTACAGCAACGACCGGAAACTCATGATGCAGGGATTTATATCGGGGACGGATGTTGAAATCACCACCCAGTATATTGAACAAATAAAGCAGGAGGCCAAACAAAAAACTGAAGCTTCAGGCAAGCCGGATCAAAAAAAGGAAAAAAAGGGCGGGCATTCCGTTTTCATGGATTTTTACGCCATGGGCGCCAGAAAGCATATGAAGGCATATGGGTCCACCCAGAGACAGCTGGCCGTGATCGCGGCCAAGGCGCACAACAACTCAACATTAAACCCGCTGGCCCAGTATACATTCCCCCAGACCGTAGAGCAGGTTCTGGCCGACTACGAAGTCGCCTATCCCTTGACCCGGGCCATGTGTTCGCCGGTGGGTGACGGCACCGCTGCGGCCATTTTGTGCTCTGAAAAATTTTTAAGAGCGCACCCCACCTCCCGGGCCGTATTGATCCGGGCCTCTATTCTGCGGTCCGGATCATGGACGGAAAACACCATTTCCGAGCGGGCAGCCCTTCCCGCCTATGAAATGGCCGGGCTGGGACCGGAAGATATCCATGTGGCGGAAGTCCATGACGCCACCGCCTTTGGCGAACTCTACCAGACGGAAAAACTGGGGTTTTGCCCGGAAGGGGAAGGCGGAGTGTTTGCAGAAAGCGGCGCCACATCCCTTGATGGAAAACTGCCGGTGAATACCAGCGGCGGGTTGCTCTCCCGGGGGCATCCCATCGGCGCCTCCGGCCTGGCCCAGATTTATGAGCTCGTCACGCAGCTTCGCGGGGAAGCCGGCAGACGTCAGATCCAAAACCCGAAGATTGCACTCGCGGAAAATGGCGGCGGGACCATCGGTGAGGGCGAGGCGGCCATGTGTATTCATATCTTGGAGAAAAAATAATAAAGATGGCTTCGTAAAAAACTGACGGGAGACTCTATTGGCGAATAAACGAATGACACGTGATGAACGACGGCAGTCACTTATTGATGCCACAATAGATGTGGTGGCGCAGCTCAATTACGACCAGGCCACCACAGCCCTGATCGCCAAAGCGGCGGGGGTGAATCAGGCGATGATTTACCACCATTTCTCTAGTAAAACCGGGCTCCAGCTGGCTACCCTCGATTATCTCATCGACTACCGGCTGCAAATTTATCGGAACAACCCGGTATTTCAACCGGATCAGGGCCATAAAAGCATTATCCGGGAGTTGACCGCCCAATACCTGCAGCGCATCCAGAGTCCGGAAGTCAACATGTTTGCCTGCATCTTAAAGGCCATGTTCGCCATTGACCCCCAGATCCGCGAAAAAGGCCTTGAATGCTGCATGGCATTCCATGAGTTTAACAAGGCCAATCTAAAAAAGGATCAGGCGCGCGGTTTTTTCGATAGCCGGTTCGATCCCGATATCATTTCCTGGGAAATACTCGGTAAAATCATGGTGGTGTCGACCCTTGCGATAAACAACCGTCTCGACCTGTTTGGAATCGAGAGCATAAAAAAGGCAACGGACTATTTTGAATCAAACTACTTTAGTTAGCGCAAACAAAATTAAGGAAACGGAGGACTAGATCCATGGAAGCTTCAGCCTCTGGAATCACAAAAAATCAACGCCGGGCATGGAAAAACCGGCGCCTGCAATTGATGGCCGCCGCCCTAGCCAGCGCGATTAAAATAACGGCCGAAGATATTCGAGAGGGGCGTTTTGTCCGCAATATCTCGGCAAAATGGCGAAAAGAGGCGACAGACATTTCGTGGGCCGAGCTTCTCGAATCCCGGGCGCGCCAAGTGCCGGACAAGACGTTTCTTTTGTATGAAGAAGAAAAGTATACCTATAAGAAAATGGACGACAACGCCAACCGGGCGGCCAACTTCCTTTTGGCCCATGGCGGGGGAAAAGGCAAGGGGCTGGGAATTTTCATGAAAAATTCACCCCGGTTTCTTGACGTGTTTTTCGGCGC
>JAGYOX010000192.1 GCA_018399235.1 Desulfobacterales bacterium
TGCGGCGATCTGCAGTTTGATCTTATCAGCAATGTTCCGCGTCGCTTCAGCGGTCTCAGGCTGGGGCTTTCCCGGCGACTGGAGGTCCGGGACTTTCCTTTTGAACTCGGGGCGTTCTTTTTGCACAAGCCCTATTCCGACCTGCAGTATGAGAACAACTGGGGGTTGCTGGTCCGAACCGATTACCGGCACGTTCATGTGATGCTCGGGAACGGATTCCGCGCATACAGGCTCACGAGACAGGCAGTGCAGGATTACCCCGAAGATGCAGGCAGTGTGATCCGCGAGAACTGGAACCTGATCTACCATATCGGCTATCAGCTGAAAACGGAGGAAGATCCCTGGAATGCCGGGGTTTTCCTGAGCAATATGGACCGTTTCCTGATGAACCAGGAGACGAACCCCATGCTTTACGTCCGCGGGTCCGCACGGATCGTGCCGGACCTGCGGCTTTTTGCGGAAGCCTGCTATAAACAGGCCGGCGTGTTCAATATCAGCGCCAATTATTTCGGCTTTTTCTTCAGGACGGGACTGCGATGGGAGGTATGATGAAAAGGATCACCGCTTTGTTCGCCGTATTGCTGTTTTTCAGCGCCTGCGACGTGTTTGAATTCCGCGGCTTTGTCCTGCCCTACGAGACGGTGGACGAGCGCTTTGAACAATCCATGGCATGGAACGCCGAACATCCCTATACGTCTGTGAGTGTCCCGCAAGACAGTTATACGCTCTATGTCATGGGCGATACGCACACGGGCGATACCGTCAATCTGAATCTCTTTCTCGACGAGGCGGCCGAAACGGGAGCGGCCGGAGCGGTGATGGCGGGGGATCTTACGACCGGCAATGACGCGGACTTTTATACCTTCTACCGCCAGCTTCCGCCGGAAGACAGCCTGCACACCTTCCCGCTGGCAGGGAATCACGACCTCTACTTCCACGGCTGGGAACAGTATTATGAGCTCTTCGGCAGCAGCAGCTACCTGTTCACTGTGCATACGCCGAACGATTCCGACCTGTATGTCTGCCTGGATTCCGGGGCCGGCACCCTGGGCCGGAAGCAGATCGCGTGGCTGAAAACACTGCTGGAAACGCAGCGGCCGGCGTACCGCTACTGCATCCTCTTTTCGCACAGCAACTTTTTCCGCATCCGGAGGATGACGGCCACGAATCCCTACGTGGAGGAGCTGCAGCTGCTTACCGAACTCTGCCTGCGGCATGAGGTCAACATGGTTATCGCGGGACATGATCATGTGAAGAATACCGCTTCACTGGGAAACACGGAATTCCTGATCCTGGATGCGCTGAAAGACGGTGACAGAAATGCCGGCTACCTGATCCTGACGGCCGGGGCCGACACCCTTTCCTATGAATTCATCAATCTGCCGGTCGGCGAAAGGTGCGGGACAACGGGATACCCCCGGATTCCTGTAAGTACGGAAGGGAAGCGGAGTGACCCCTGAAATTGGGGTTTCGTCTTTTTCGTGAAAAGTATTACATTCCGGTGAACGAAGGGAGAAGCTATGCTGACGAACGGCATTGTAAAGGATCCTGAAAGGATAAGGCAAAAAAGGGGGGTTCATTATATTTGCGACGACAGGGGACGTCCGGTAAAATATAAGCCATGGCTGGGAGACCTGTTCTGTTTTCTCTATGACAGGATCATGGAGAAATCTGTCTTCCCCAAAAAATTCAAGGCTTCCATCGAAGAGCATTACCGTATCCTTCAACAGCTCTTGGGATCGCTTTCCGGGAAAAGGGTCGTTGAATTTGCCTGCGGCAGCGGCGATGCGGTGAAGTTCCTGGGCAATACAAATATCTACGCGGGACTTGATATCTCGGCGGGACTGCTTCATATCGCCAGGAATAAATTTGATAGGCACGGATTCTTGCAGTACCGGCTGTACTGTGCCGATGCGGGTGATACGCCCTTCCGGGATGATAGTTTCGATGTTGCGATATGCAACCTCTCACTGAATTTCTTTCAGGATGTTGGACTTTTTATTGCCGAAGTGCAACGGGTCCTTCAGCCGGGTGGGATCCTTTGCTGCAGTACGCCGGTGCCGGAACGGAAACATGGCGGTTCGGTCATACACGGAGAGCTTTTTACTCTGAATAAGCTCAAAGAAATGTTCGCCGGGAGAAACTTCCGGCTTAAGGTACTGCCGCACGAGAACGGGGCTCTGTTGTATTTTTGGGCGGTGCTTGAACCGGTAGCACCGTAAAAAGGTTGTGGTCAAATTCCATTCCATGGCAGTTATAGCATGAGATCTTGAAAAGGAAATAGATTTTATACACTTCTGTTGGAAGTTAGCCGGGGAGCATACCCGGAAAGAATGTCATACCACGTTGAAACTGACATTATGGGAGATCATGTCGAGACAAGTGTTCGGGGAGTGCTATATAAAAGATGACAGATCACAAAATATCACGTTATTATAAAAAACTATAAAACGGCAATAATAATCCTTTACTGCCGAAATATTGTTTTGTATATTTTGGCAAAAGGAGAAAAAATTTCAGGAATTCAAAATTAAAAAGCAGAGAAATAATACAACGCTTCAATAGGAGCAAGGTTATAAATAACGATCAAATACTTTACTTTTACAGGTCGATCGAACCGGAAGTAAAAAGATCTACCGTAAACTGGAGAATATATAGTTTAGTCCAGAATGGCATATTGACAAGGATTGGACGTGGTAAGTATGTAATAGGAAATAAAAAAAAGTACATTCCGGAGATCTTTCCGACATTAAAAAATATTAGTAATGCAATAACAAAACAATTTCCCTTCCTTGAACATTGCTTGTGGTCTTCCATATTTTTCCATGAATTTATGCTGCATCAGCCGGGTAGTTCTTATACTGCTATTGAAGTCGAGAGTGTAGCGCTTGAGTCCGTTTTTTACTTCTTTAAAGATAAATCATTCATGGTCTTTCTTGATCCGGATAAGGTACTTCTCCATAGATATTCCATCAATAAAAAAAACATATTGATCATTAAACCTTTGGTCACTGAAGCGCCTGTTCAGCAAATTTCGGGAGTATGGACAACAACGATCGAGAAAATGCTCGTTGATCTTTTCTGTGATACTGTCATATTGGAGGCACAGCAAGGAAGTGAAAAAGACAGGATATTAAATGAAGCCCTGACAAAATATGCCGTGAATATAAACAGAATATGGCGATACGCAGATCGCAGAGGGAAGAAAAACGAAGTGTACAATAATATAAAGGAATTGCCTACGTTCGACAAGGGTATCGACGACACAGTCAACGTTATAAAAAATGATCGATAAAAACTCGTTAGATATCAACTGGATAAAAAAAGTTTCTAAAAACAATAGGAATGCGGATAAAATCCTTGTAGAAAAAGCAATACGTGCATTATTGCTCCTGGAGGGACTTGTAAAGACACAGTTCGATTTTATTTTTAAAGGCGGAAGTGCGTTAATGCTGATGTCGGATTCGCCCAAAAGATTTTCCATTGATATTGATGTTATAATGGAAAAAGAACCGCAAGATATCGAAAAAAAGTTCCAAAAGATCATCAAGGATCAACATTTTACGGGATTCAAACAACAACACAGGAGTCTCAATTCCAAAATCAGGAAAGCGCATTATCATGAACTGGAAAATGGGATCCAAAGATTAACAAATTATGTGTTCTCGGAATCTTTTCATCTTGAGAAGGCGATACCCCTGGCATCAATAGCTGCATATATTGCAAGCGTGATCAAATATGATCAAGAAAGAATTGACATATTCAAAGATCCATTACAAATGGATAAATGGAATATTGACAATACTCTATGGCCAAGAGTAAACAGGCTCAAAAAGTCCAATCCGGAAGCATTTTTTTACTGGTACAAGATCCATGAACTTGGGCAAATATAATTTAAGTACTTTACAAGAAAATTAACGAGCACTAAAAGTGCTTGGAGATAATGATGAATACGCGTGCAATGAATGTGTTCAGATGGTGTGCCTTGAACTATGGTATAATCCGTGGATAAATTCGGAAAAATTGTTTACATTGTAGGGTGAACGAAGGGAGAAGCCATGCTGACGAACGGCATTGTCGAAGCCAAGCAAAACGGGAAAATGACCAT
>JAGYOX010000193.1 GCA_018399235.1 Desulfobacterales bacterium
GCCCATTTTTGATATAAATTCCACGAAAACAATTAAGGAGCTTCCTTCATTAAATGGTCAAATGAACACCTATTTTTGTTCCTCATATTTTGGATACGGCCTTCATGAAGATGCGGTTACATCTGCCATAGATGTCGCAAAAATGTTCGGAGTAAGGTGGGAATAATTTTTTTTATGAAAAAAGATGGCTTCGTAAAAAGTCCAATATCTGTGTTGCGCTGCATCCCTCGAAATTTCACGTACTCCTATGTACGCTGCATTCCTCGGGATTTGCGCGCCCCCGGATCTTAACTGGGGCTTGAACTTTTTACTTTGCCATCTCAAAATCGACTTTTTACGAGACTGTCAAAAAACCGATCGATAATTTTTCAAAATTTTAAAAAGGGGAAGATATGAAAATTGTAGTTCTCAATGGAAGTCCTAAGGGCCTTAAAAGTATTACAATGCAATCAGTTCAATTTATAAAGAAAAAATTTCCGCAGCATGAATTAGAAATTATAAATATTTCGCAAAAAGCAAATAAAATAAAAAAAGATCCTGAAGCCCTAAAAAATATTCTAGAAAAAATTAAAGCGTCGGATGCCGTTCTATGGGCTACGCCAGTTTACTATTTTCTTGTACCTTCACAATATAAAACATTTATCGAACTTATTCTGCAAGAAGATGATAATATCAATGCCTTTCGGGATAAATATACCGCTGTCCTGACTACATCGGTTCACTTATTGGATCACATCGCCCATAATTATCTGAACGCCATATGTGATGATTTATCAATGAAGTTTTTGGGGGCTTTTTCGGCTGACATGCATGATTTCCTATATGATAAAGAGCGGCAAAGGCTGTTGTTGTTTGTACAATCTTTTTTTAATGGGATCGAGAAAGAATTGCCTACTACGAAAAAGCATGAGCCAATTGATTACCAAGCAATTAAGTACAGACCTTCTAAACTTGATAGAAGAATAGATATTGGTAAACATAAATGCGTCATTTTGAATGATGCCGAAGAAAATCAGTCAAATCTCGCCAATATGGCTAATGAAATGGCGGCCAATTTGAGGGGAGATGTCGAAGTAATAAACCTATATGATATTGACATTAAAACCGGATGCCAGGGCTGTTACCATTGTGCATATGACAATACTTGCAGGTTTGAAAAAGAAGATGAGTTCGTGGAGTTTTTTCATACTAAAATAGAACCGGCTGATATTCTGTTATTCTGCGGAACAATTAAGGACAGATATCTTTCATCACGTTGGAAGCTATTCATTGATCGGACCTTCTTTAAACAACATGTTCCATACCTTAGAGGTAAACAGCTTGGTTTCTTAATTTCAGGCCCGCTCAAAAAAAATCCCAACCTCAGACAAGCTATAGAAGCTTACAGTGACTTAATGGGAGCCAATCTTGTCGATATAATCACAGATGAGAATGAAAGTTCAGAAGAAATTGATGCGTTGTTGACCAGTCTGGCTCAACGCCTCATCGACTTCGCAGAAAAGGACTATTATCAACCACGGTACTTTTATTCAATTGGTGGCATGAAAATTATGAGAGATCTGTTTTGGGGAAAATATCGTTTTCTTTGTCAGGCTGATCATAAATTTTATAAAAATAACGGTATCTATGATTTCCCCCAAAAGAACTATCAAGATAGGTTATTAAATAACGTCGTAATACCCCTTACAAGGATTCCATCAATCCGAAAAAAGTTATATAATAGTGTCCAAGAGGAAATGATTAAACCATATGCAAAAGTATTGAACAAAATAACATAGTAAAAGGTCATATTTGTTAACATCGCGCTGAATTCTAAGGAGATCTTGATGAACTGGATAAGGGTATGAATGCGTAGTAATTTGGACAGTCTCAGCCAATAAACAAAAAACTAATATTGCATTATAGGAGACAACTGTGACGGATAGACCCAAATATGAAAAAAGATTGTTTCTTATCGGGGCGTTATGGAATTGGAGTGCCTCCCTGCTTCTTTTGTTTTTATATTTTGTAAATCAAGAACTTCTTCAATATTATCATAAAATACCTGAAACTATGCTGTGGTATTATATTTTCCTTGGCGCAGTTTTTATTTTTGGTTTGGGTTATTACTATATCAGCAAAGATGTTCAAAGAAATCGTGATATCATAAAAATGGGTATTCTTGGTAAGGTAGTCGTATTTCTTTTATTCCTCATCTATTTGATAGATGGTGAAGTAAGATTGCTGCTTTTTTTAGGAGGCTTTGTAGATCTAATTTTTGCAGTGCTTTTCGCTGAAGTTCTAGTTCGAATGAGAGAATCCTAATTTCTAAATCTTAATAAAAGGGGATATCCATGAAATCTAAAGTTTTTATTCAACCCATAAAAGAAGATTCGCTGAATGAATGCATCCAGGCGCAGGCATTTGTCATTGAATTGTCATCTTATTTTTACTGATAAATCACTTAACCGTAACTGAATCGTCAAACCCTGCCATTAACTTATCCCAAAACTAGTTAACCAGAGAGCATACAATACATTGCATTTTATCGGCGTGGGAGCTCTTTCCGCCGGTAAGGCGTTAAAAGGGCACAGCCATCTTTCACCGACGCCAATAAGGAGATAGGTTAATGGAAAAACAAGGGTTAAAAATTGATTTGCATGTGCATTCCCGGGCATCCAAGCGTCCTTCGCAATGGATCCTGCAGAAACTGAACTGCCCGGAAAGCTTTACCAACCCGTTTAAACTCTATGAAATCGCCAAGGCAAGGGGGATGGATTACGTGACGATTACCGATCACAACACCATCTCGGGCGCTCTGGAGATTGCCCACTTAAGGGATACATTTGTCAGTGAAGAGGTGACCACCTATTTTCCGGAGGATAACTGTAAACTCCATGTTCTGGCATTAAATATCACCGAATCCCAGCATGCGGACATCACCAGGCTTCGAAAAAATGTGTATGACCTGGCAGGCTATCTGAATCGGTCCGGGATATACCATGTTCTGGCGCATCCGTTCTATGATATGAATCACAAGTTGACGCCGGATCATTTTGAAAAGCTCCTTCTTTTGTTTGAAAATTTTGAACTGAACGGCTCAAGGGACGGATACCAGAATCAGGTGCTGTCCGCCATCATTAAGGGGGTTAAACGGCAGGACATTGAACTGTTGGCTGATAAGCATAACATAGCGCCGTTTGGGGAAAATCCATGGAAGAAGAACCTCACCGACGGCTCGGATGATCATTCGTCCTTAAACATCGCCCGGATGTATACGTATGTGCCGGAGGCGGATTCTTTGAAAGCGTTTTTCAATGGTCTCAGCAACGGCCGGGCCGAGGTCCAGGGGAAGGCCGCCACGCCCAAAACCATGGCCCACAATCTTTATGGCATCGCCTACCAGTTCTATAAATCCAAATTCAATCTCGACCGATACGTGCATAAGGATATGCTGTTTCGTTTTGTTGATTGCTCTCTGACGATACCGGACGAAACCCAAAACAAGGGCATTTTGACACGTCTCCAGGATTTCCTGATTGCGCGGCGGCCCTCGATTTCATTTTTGCATGAGAAAAATCCGGGGCTTTTTGGCATGATCCAGAAAAAGGGGCATTCGCTCCTTGCCGACAGCCCGCGGATGCAGTGGATACTGAAACACCCGAGAGATATGAATATGAATAAAGAGGATGACTGGTTCCGGTTTGTCAACGATATTTCGGAATCCATGGTGCGCAATCTCGGCGACACCATCCTGGAGAGCTTTTCAAATGCCAAGCTGTTTAATATTTTCCAAACCGCCGGATCCGCCGGATCCGTATATTCCCTGCTGGCGCCTTATTTTCTCGCCTTCCGTTTATTTACAAAGGATCGGAAGTTTGCTGAAGAATGTCATGCCCACTGTCTTGGAAAGGCACCGGCAATTAAACCGGATAACACCAGGATGGCCCTTTTTACGGATACGCTCTATGAAACCAACGGGGTCGCCCATACCATCCGAATGATGCTGGAAGCGGCGCAAAAGAATGACAAATCGCTGTCAGTCATCACATGCCGCCCGGAACAGCGGCTAAAGGGCCAGGTTAATTTCATACCCAGCGGTTCTTACGAACTGCCG
>JAGYOX010000194.1 GCA_018399235.1 Desulfobacterales bacterium
GATTGCCATATTTGCCTGATAACGCGTCGATCTGCCGGATCAGATCCGCCGAAAGGGTGATGGATGTTTTGACTTTCATGCGTATATATCCTTAAATTAGATGCTCCTGATCGCATTGATCAGGAAGATAAAAGTAAGATATTTGTATTCTTATAATGGTATATTTTTTAATGTTTGTCAATTATATTTGCTAATGGCAGATACGATGTAGCGACGGGCTTTAGCCCGTCATTTGCAGACGCGTCCACCGCTGTAAACCGCGTCCGCTGGAAGGCTGAAGCCTTCCGCTACACGGGTTGTTCAAATAGGGGTCGGTCTCAGAAACATGGCCGTTAACGGCAAATCCGATGTGCCGGCGGTTAAATTGCGCAATATATCCGTTAATGGTAGATACGATGTAGCGACGGGCTTTAGCCCGTCATTTGCAGACGCGTCCGCCGCTGCAAACCTCGCCCGCTGGAAGGCTGAAGCCTTCCGCTACATGGGCTGTTCAAATAGGGGTCGGTCTCAGAAACATGGTCGTTAGCGGTAAATGCGATGTGCCGGCGGGTAAATTGCGCAATATATCCGTTAATGGCAGATACGATGTAGCGACGGGCTTTAGCCCGTCATTTGCAGACGCGTCCACTGGTTAAAATGCGTCCGCTGGAAGGCTGAAGCCTTCCGCTACATGGGCTGTTCCAGCAGCGGACACCGTGGTGAAATCGGTCCGCTGGAAGGTGAAGCCTTCCGCTACATGGGTTGTGCCAGGGGCGGCCGTTTGATCAAACGTTTTCCGCTACATGGGATAATTTGGATTCCATGAGCTTTCGCAGGCGTCGGCCGGCTTGTAAAACAGGGGCAAATATGGCAAATAGTATAAAAGGTGGCATTAAGCGATTATTGGCCGATCAGATAAATTTTTAAAGATAGGAGGTCCCATGATACAGCGAATCATATTAAGCATGACTCTTGTTTTGGTGTTAGCTATGGCGGCTCCGGTTCAAGCCGAGCCGCCGGCGTTCCAAAACTCCGCTGATGAAATCGTGGAGGCGCTCAGCAAAGAATGCGAAGCCCCTCGTACCCGGGGGATGACACGCGGGTTCTTTGTCAGCAGTGACAAAGACCTCAAATGCCGTACGGTTGTGGTCAAAGAGCGCGAAGAAAATCATGTCGTCAAGCAAACCATCACCGTCTACCCAAACCGGCCCGAACCCAAGGCCAATCTCAATATCGAGTTTGATTATGATTCCTACCGGATTCGTCCCGGGGCGTATTCCCTGCTAAATGAGCTCGGAAAGGCGCTGACTGGCCGGAAGCTCCAGGGACAAACTTTTTATGTGAACGGCCATACCGATGCCGACGGCCCACAGAGCTATAACCTGGATTTAAGCCTAAACCGCGCCCAGGCGGTCAAGGATTATCTGGTGGGCAATTTTGATATTCCGCCCCGCCGGTTGAATGTCCGGGGATACGGCGAGGCCATGCCCCTGGTGGAAAATACCACGCCGACCAAAAGGCAGATAAACCGCCGGGTGGAGATTAGGCCGGCCGAGTAAAAATCTATTCGGGTGTCCGCTGGAAGGCTTAAGCCTTCCTCCACATGGGATTCGCTAATGGCGGCGGTTTTTTGGAATATAGGCGTTACCGTATATCGGTGTTTATTCAAGTGATTGACTTAATAATAGCTACTATTGTTAATACTGCGGTTAGCAGCGCTCTCATATTTTTGCCAACCGCAATCCTTGCCATTCTGATCCAAAAACTATCCGGCGAATTTGAAAGATTGACCATCCGGGGCATGGGCAGAAGAGGGTATATGGTGGTCTTCGGCTGGTTGGGAAGTTCTATGCATGAATTGAGCCATGCCCTTATGTGCAAGGTTTTTCGGCACAAGGTGGACCATATCCGCCTGTTTGATCTAAACCCGGATGGGAACCGGGCGGGCTATGTGCGGCATCGCTATAACACCCGCTCGATATACCAGAAGGCCGGCATTTTTTTTATCGCCGTGGCCCCGGTTTTTATAGGCGCCCTCGTGGTGTATGCGGCTGCTATGATCTTGGTCCCGGAGATTCTGCCCTGGCCTTCCTTTAAGGATATTCCGGAAACCCGGCTGGATACTTTTGCGAATGTTTTGACCAACACGCTGCACGAACTGGTGGAATTAGAGAATTACCAGAACTGGGCCTATTACCTGTTTCTCTATATTTTATTCTGCGTCGGATCGGCCATGAAACTGAGCGCGGCGGACTTAAGAGGGGCAAAAACCGGCGGGGCAATACTGGCCGGAGGGCTGTTTGTTATCAATTTGATTGATTTGACCCTGCTTTCAGGCTCACCCATACTTCCGGCAATTACCCATGTCATGATCGGAATTTATAACATCATGCTGATGGTGCTGGTGATGAATCTGATCCTGCTGGCACCCTTTCTTTTAATCGCCTGGCTCCGGAGATGAAACCCCCATCAGTCGAATTTCCCCTCAATACGAAGCAGAATGACGCCTTTTTTGAGTTTCGGGCCGCCGATAATGGCGCTTCCATGGTCGATCATGAGGAGCGTGGTGGCAAAGATTTCGGTGTGGTTTTTGAATATTTTAAGGTTAAGCCGGGCCTGGTTGGCTTGAAAACCTTCCAGTTTCAAAGTCAACCGGCGGTCCTGCGACAGGAGCAATTCCCTGGTTCCCCCGATTTCCAGGGGCAGCCGGCTTTTTTTAAGAAGTTTGAATCCTGTGTAGCTGAGTACCGGTCCCACTTCACTCGCCAGTCCGGATAGCTCGGGGTCTACTTCATCAGAGGTCTGCAGCGCATTGATCACCTCAACATCGGCTATAAATCCTGAATTCGCAACGGCAGGAGGGGCGTTTACCAGCAGGAAGAGGGCTGCTAGAGCGATCAACAACAGATAAGTCGGTTTCATATATGCTTCTCCTTTGGAGGGCTTTCCATTATCCAGATCAGGGGTTGGCTGGTTTTTGCGGTCTGCAATACCATGACCCTGCCGGTTTTGCTGGATACGGATTCCACGTGGCTAAGATTGGCCGACGGCTGAGATTTATAAATGGGTAAACAAAGCACGAGGAGCATGGCTACTGCCCCGACCGCGCCTGCAGGAATCCAGAAGCCCGGCCTTGCCATAAATGCGCGCAGATATTGCCAGATGGTCGGGCGAGAGTGGATTCGCGCTTCAATATTTTCCCACGCCTTGTCAAAGTCTACTGCCGGTCTATCCGATAAGGCGGTTGCAATCAGCTCTGAAGATTTTTTAAGTTTCTGGAGACTGCGCTGGCAGGACGGGCAGGCTTTTAGGTGGGCTTCAACCTTGCTTTTTTCTTCGTCCGGCAACTCATTATCCAGATACGCACTTAATTTGTATGTTATCTCATCACAGACGGATGTCATTTTTCAATTCCCTTTACATAAGGCGTCAATATTTTCTGTAACTGGGATTTCGCATAATGCAGACGGCTGCCGACAGTCTGGGGCGAAGTTTTCGTCATTTGGCCGATTTCCTCATATGAAAACCCTTCGTTCCAGAGAATGAGCACCTCCTTGTGTTTGCCCGAAAGCATATCTAGTGCGGCGCCGATAGCCGTTTTAATCTCCTTGTCTAATAAACTCGACTGAGGATTTCCGGAGTCATCTTTTAATTCAAACGCCCGTCCATAATCTTCTTCGGTCTGGTCAATGGAAATTTTTTCATACCTGGCCTGACGCATTTTTTTGTTTCTATGGTTTTTTGCTGTGTTAACGGCAATCGTGGTTATCCATGTTTTAAACGCGGACTTTCCCTTAAACGATTTAAGTCCGTTAAATACCCTGATAAACGTCTGCTGGAGCAGATCCTGTACCGCTTCCGGATCATTTTCCATATTCCAGATCACCCGGGCCACGTAATTCTTATACCGTTCATAGAGCAGCCTGGCGTGCGCCTGATTGCCGGACACACAGGATTTTACCAGTTCATCGTCAGAGAGTGCCTGCACCAATCCTCTCCTGTGTATAATAGACAGCTATTGGGTCAAATTATTCATTAAAAAAATT
>JAGYOX010000195.1 GCA_018399235.1 Desulfobacterales bacterium
AAAAAAGGGCGGCGAGTGTGGCTGCAGGAATGGCTCATGAGATTAACAACCCGCTTGCCGGCATTATTCAGAACGCGGAAATGGTCAAGCGGCGTTTAACTGAAGATATTCCAGCCAATCGGGAAGCGGCTGAAGCGGTTGGCACAAGTATGGAGAAAATTCGTGCCTACCTTGAATCTCGACGTCTGGACCGCATGCTGCACCATATTCATACGTCCGGCCATCGGGCGGCAGAGATCGTTAAAAACATGCTCAGCTTTGCCCGTAAGAGTGAGTCTAACTTTGCCTTTCATGACCTTACAGCATTGCTCGATCAGTCTTTGGCGCTTGCTAAAACCGATTATGACTTGAAAAAGCAGTATGACTTCCGACAGATTAAAATCGTACGCGATTATGAGCCGGAGCTAGCTAAAGTCCGATGCGAGGCCAGTAAAATCCAACAGGTTTTTCTTAATATATTGAAAAACGGTGCAGAAGCCATGTCCAGCAATAACGAAGAGCCTCCCCGCTTTATCCTTCGTATAAGGCGGGATAAAGGCATGGTTCGCGTTGAAATTGAAGATAATGGGCCGGGAATGGAAGAAGCCGTAAGCAAACGTTTGTTCGAGCCTTTTTTTACCACTAAACCTGTAGGGGTCGGCACCGGCCTGGGGATGTCGGTTTCATATTTTATTGTTACCGAAAACCATGGCGGAGAGATGAAGGTTAATTCGATGCCGGGGCATGGTACAATATTCACCATCCGATTAAAGCAGAACCCCAGAATTCACAGTTTCGGCTAACAGAATCCGATTTTAGGCCGTGTGCTTCATGTATTCGTTGTTCAAAATCCGTGACGCATTGAATCCAAATGTTTCATCTGATGGAAAAAGCAGTTGTCTGCGTAAAATACAAAAAAGCTCCATCAGTATAAATACAATCTAACGGAGCTTTTTTGCTAGGAAAAATTCTGCAGCTGTTTGTTTAAATAATCTGTTTCCTATAACAGGGGACCAGCCTGCTACAAATAAAATAAGAAATATTTTCTTCGGAGTCAATACTTATAAAAAAATTTTTATACCACTCGATAAAATACGAAGAGATTGGGGAAAAAAGGGAGGGAGTACCCTGTCAAATCTGCATACAACATCACAGCGGAAAGAAAAATCAATAAAAAAGACGAAAACGCCTCAAGCTTTTTCAGAAAGCTCAAATTAAATATAATGATTTATTTGACCGTGTATGAAAAACGCTCGCCCACTAAGCGCACCCGCCAAACAGAAAAAGCCTCAATCCATTAGGATTACGGCTTGATTCTTACGAAAGGTGCCGAGGGGCGGAAACCGGGCAACGGTTTATTTGGGATGCAGAAACCCGTGTTTTTGGTGTTCGGTTGTCCCCAAAAGGCAAGGCGTTTGTCTGCCAGGGAAAGGTCAGTGCCAAGGATCAGCGCATTAAAATCGAGGAATTCGGTATTTTCACCGTAGATCAGGCCCGAAAAAGGGCAAAGCAGTATTTGCAGGATATGGCAAACGGCATTGACCGAACGAGGCGAAAAGGAGAAAAGAAGCCGAGTCTATAAAGCTTGAACAGGTAGCAGAGGATTACAAGCGGGACCGGGAGTTAAAGCCTTCCTCAATTCGTGATATTGACAAGGGTATCAACGGGCCGCTGTCTGCCTGGAAGGATAAGCCCATTGTCAACAGCTTTTTACAATGTTGATTTAATGGTCAGCATTTACTGGTGAAGAAAAGGCAGTCTTTTATTGATTCTTCAACACAAGTTGAAAATATCTTCATTATCACTAATAGTTATGATATTAGCATTTAATAACATTCATTCGAAACTGTTTACTTCTAAGTAACTTAACGGTATTGGGTCTTAGGTATTGGGTCTTAGGTATTGGGTATTGGGTTAAAAAAATCAAAATCTTATCCATGTAGGGCGGATAAACAAAGCGCATTTGTCAATTCCTGATGGGTTTATCGAGATTTGTACAATCAATGTAGTGGAAGGCTTTAGCCTTCCATTGGACGCGTTTTGTCACATCGGCCGCTTCTGCAAACGACGGGCTAAAGCCCGTCTCTACATCGAATTTGCCATAAAAGTTACTTCTAAGTTCGGTGCCGGGCCTCGGCTTTAGGGGGTTACTTTCAAGTTGATCCAAGGTTATTTTTAATGAACAGAAGAAAAATCCTTCAAAAAATACTTGATGGATCGAAAAACATAAAATTTTCTGATATGGTCAATCTTATTGAAGGGTTTGGCTTCAAACTTTCGCGGACCGAAGGTAGTCATCATATTTTTTCCCGGCCGGACATTCCTGAACTTGTCAATATTCAAAGTGTTAAAGGTCAGGTAAAACCATATCAAATAAGGCAGTTCTTAAAGCTTGTTGAGAAATATGATCTTTCATTAGAAGGAAGAGAGTAATGCGTGATTACCATATAAATATTTTTTATTCGGAGGATGATGGTGGCTATATTGCTGACATCCCTGATCTCGATGCTTGTTCAGCCTTTGGCAACACTCCAGACGAAGCACTAAAAGAGGTTCAGAAGGCTAAATTATTATGGATTGAGGCAGCTAAAGCTGAAGGCAAACCAGTTCCTCCTCCAAAATATCGACCGGTTATATATCAAGCCCAAAGCGCGTAAAAAGGACAAATATAAAAGACCCGGGGCTGTGGATTACTATTAGTCTTGGCGATTGGTGCTGATAAAACATATCATAATATTGGAAACAGCAGAAAAATCCAAGGGATCAAATCATTTAAAAACAAAAATGTCCACTTGCAACCCGCGGCTTACGAAAGAAGCGCCGTAATGGTTACATCCCGGGCAGTCCGTCAAGCATCATGCCATCAGATGAGCAGTTAAGCTGGAACCCCACCACGTCTTTATCCGAACTGAATCTCAGGTAGGTTCCTGCCGTAATCGGGCCGCTAAAAATATTCTCCGGATGATCCACTACTTTTTGATGGCCGTCCAAGACAATAACCTGTGACTTAATCATGTAGCCGTCATCATCGTAAATACTTAAAGTGACAGTCGCGCTGGTGTTCGTCGGATTGACGAAATGCACCCCGTTCCATCCCTCAGGCTCCAGCTTGGGGAAAACCCCCGCCCGGCGCTTTATGCCAACCGTGGAGTAGCCGGCGAGCTGCCGGCCGTCCCAGGTGCCGAAAAGCTCAAAACCGATTAACGGTTGAGTAGAATCTATTTTGAACCACGCTGTTTCTTCGGGCAAATCCGTACTCCTAACCATTTCAACATATTTACTACCGACCTGGATATCGTCGATATTAAATGATGACAGAGATATCCCACCTTCTGTGTAGGGAGTTACCGTCACGCTGGCGGTTGCAGAGCCCGGGTTGTAAGCCTGAATCCCCGTCCACCACTTGTCGCTTGTGTCGATATGGGGGATATAGATATTCTCCCATGATATCGACGCGTTTATCACCTGAACCGCCGGGATCGCCGCCCGGTAAACGCCCTCCCGGTAGAACTTGGTATAGCCGCATACCCCTGACGAATTGCTTGAAAATATAATATACCTGATATCTTCCGGGTTTGAAAATTCATTACCCACGATTAAGGCCTTTCTTTCAAAAAAATCAATGGTTGCACTTTTTTCTGATAAAAGCTCGCCATTATCTTTATACGCTTTAAAAGCGCCGGTCACTGGTTCATCACATTTGTCAATGATAACCTCCAAAAAAACGTTATAGAAGGAACAAGCAAACAGCCTTAGAAGGGAGGCATAGGAAAATCTGGGTTGGATAAAATGAACGGGGCAGGGAATATAATTTACAACCCGCTTACAGACAAGAAAGGCGACCTTTTTCAAGGCCGCCTTAACATATTGATTTTTAAGGTGCCGAGGGGCGGAATCGAACCACCGACACGGGGATTTTCAGTCTAAAAAAAGGCTTGTCACTTAGCTTCACAAATTTTCATTTCAAGTTAAAAAATCCTTTACCTTTCAATGTTTTCCGTGTATTTTATATTCATTTAGTTTAACACAATAAAACTTAA
>JAGYOX010000196.1 GCA_018399235.1 Desulfobacterales bacterium
AACAATGTTTACAAATTAATACGTTATTTTTTTCAATTGACAGACGTTTCTGATTGAGTGTATTGTTAATATTACGTTAACGGTAAAATTATTTTCAGCATGTAAGGAACAAAGGGGACAATTTATGAAAAAAGCCGGGGCAGGCAGAAAAATTCTTGGAATTTTTTTGGTATTGATTTTTTTATCCCCTTTTACCGCATTTGCCGGAGGCAGTTCGGATACTTGCGATACGCAGTTTCCAATTGTCTTGGCCCATGGAATGGGGGCTACTACAGAAATTTTAGGGATTGTCGATTACTGGTGGGGCATTGAGGAGGCACTGGAAGATGCTGGTGCCGAAGTATACACGACATCAGTGAACGCAATGGACAGCACGGTAAATAAGGCGGAAGCTTTTAATCAGCAATACCGTCAGATCCTTAAAGAGTCTGGGGCTTCCAAAGCCAATATTATCGGCCATTCCCACGGAACCATCTACACACGATACGCCATTACGAACCTTGGGTTGGCTAAGGAGGAGAAAGTCGCCTCCTATACAAGTCTTGCCGGCCCGCACCAAGGCAGTTCAATCGCCGATCTGATTATGTATAACCTGGACAAGGATTTAATCGATGCCTTGGGCGGCTCCCTTGATTTTGTTTATGCCTTTGTCTTTGGCGACGATGATCCAAACAGCGTGCGAAACGGATATGACCTGTGCACGGATTATATGACCCATGCGTTTAATCCAAACACACCCAATATGTCGGGTGTTTATTACCAGAGCTGGGCGGCCAAGGCCAAAACCTCCTGCCCAAGCGTTATTTTAGAGCCCACATGACTGATCATGCTCGTTGAGGAAGGGGCCAATGACGGGCTGGTCGGCGTTGAAAGCGCCAAATGGGGGGAGTTCCAAGGCGTTGAGGACGCCGCCTGGTACAGTCCCGGCTGCGACCACTTGAATATGGTGGGCCACCTCTTCGGCGTAACCCCCGGTTTTGACGCGCCCGAGTTTTTTATCGATATCGTTAGTGGTTTAAAAGATAGGGGATATTAATCAGGCTCCCACCTGTCTCGTTGCCCCCTTTATCGTTCCCCGCCTAAAGAGGGCAACGAGACATTTTTTCTTTAGAGCGCTCTTTAACAAGGGCGCTTTTTTTGTTAAGGACGATAACCGATGACATCCAAACAAAAACGTATTCTCGCTTTAGGCCTAATTGGCCTGCTGCTTTTTCTATTTGGGTATTGGCTCTTTCCAAAGGACAGCGGCCAGCCGGAATATATTTTTGATAAAAGCTATGACATAAAACCGGCCGACGTCCATAAAAGCAGAGAGCATATAAATTTTGACAGTATAAAGAGTAGCAGATTACCCTCTTCTAAGGAATCGGTATCCAATGGCACAGCTTCAACGAAACCGATGGAACAGGAAGGCAGTGAGCTCCGTGCGCTATTCTCAGAAGGCCTAATCAATTCCTATACCACCCTTAACTTCTTTAAACACCTTGAACATAAATTCCGCGAAAGCACGACGCTTGGCGAACATTTCAACGCGGTCAAAGAATACCTTCTCTCTGAGTTTTCAGAAAAGGAAGCAAAGAAACTATTTGATACGTACAAAAAATATCTCCAATGCGAAATGGATCTTCTGGACGAATATAAAAATTTTGCCGGGGTCAGCTCCCCCGAGGAGGCCGTTGAAATGCTAAGACAGATTCAGGCCTTCCGCAGGGACCGGTTGGGAGAAAAGCTGGCGGATAAGCTGTTTGGCACCGATGTTAAAGCCAAAGAATATGCGTTCCGCCGCGCGGCCATCGTGAAGGACGACACCCTTTATGGAAAAGAAAAGGAAAAGCGGCTTGCCGAGTTAAATGAGGCCATGTGGGGGGATGAGACCGCAACGCTTGACACGCATAAAAACGCTTATAACCAATACCAGGAAAAACTCCAAATTTACAAAAAGGATTTGAATGCGGCCGGCTCGCCAGAGGCGCGCAGGGCAAAAATCCGTGAATTTCGGGAGGCATTCTTTTCCCCGGAGGTCGTGGCCAAATTCGAGGAAATCGACCGGCAAATGGCTGAAAAGGCCGAGCAGGAGGAAAGCTATCGAAAGCAGGCGGAGGCCATCCGGTCTAGCGAGGAGCTGAGTAAAAAAGCCAAGGAAAGACAGCTTCAGTCGCTTCAGAATGAAGTTTTCGGCGATGACGCTGAGGCGTTCAGGCGTCGTGAAGCCATCCGGAAAGGCCGCGAAAAACTGGAGAGAGAATCATCGCTCACCGTCGAAGATCTGCCGAAGGCAGGCCAGCGCTAAAACAGCCGCTGCCACGTATAATACCCAGTTGCCATATTTGGTATATATTGTCTCTTGATCAAGCATACGGCAAATACCGCTTATCTTTTCCCTCTGAAACAGGCGGCTTTGTCCTACAATCCTTCCATCCGGCGCTATAATGGCGGATATGCCGCTGTTTGATGCCCGCAGCACATATCGGCGATGCTCGACGGCCCGCATCCGGGCCGCATCCAGATGCATATGCGGCATGGCCGATTCCCCAAACCAGGCGTCATTGGAAATATTGACGAGCACCTCCGCCCCCTGCTTCACCATCTGACGGATATAGCCCGGATACAGGATCTCAAAACAGATCGAGGCGGAAACCCGCCCAGGCAGCGGATCAAAGCAAAGGGGTGAATGCCCCTTTATAAATTCATCCGGTGCGGTATAAAACCCATCCAGCCAGTCAACCAGTGGGACTGTTTCCGCATAGGGAAGCAATATATGCTTATCATAGCGCTGCAGTCGGCCGCTTCCGGAAATAAAATAGGCGCTGTTATAGACGCCGCCCGCCTCGAGCTGCTTTAATCCTCCGGATACGAGCAGCGCATCCGGACCAATGGCCCGCATCAATGATTTAAAAAAGGCCCTATCCAACCGGGACGATGAATTAAGCGTCGTTTCCGGCCAGACGATAATTCGCGGGCCGTCTTCACCGCCTTTGCCTTGGCTCATGGACAGGTAGGTTTGAACCCTGTTATAAAAGCCCATACCGCTCCAGCGGTCTTCCAGGCTGAAGTTCCCCTGGACCAGCGTGACGCTCACTTTTTTTGTGCCTTCTTCAACCGCCCGGATATCAGATACCCGTAATCGACCGTACCCAATGACACCGGAAAATATAAAGGCCGCCAGGCAAACCACACCTGCAATACGACGCCAACCCTCGCCCTTACCCCGTATATCCCTTATCAATATAAACAAAAAGCCGTTAACCATGACGACAAGAAATGTCAACCCGTATACACCCTCTAAATCCGCCGCCTGAACAAAGCTTTTAAACGGCAAAACCGCATAGGCGATATTCCCCCACGGGATAAGCACCGGGATAGACTCCTTTAAAAATTCAGCCGCCACCCACAATGACGGAATCACCGCCGCATAAAAAACAAGCCGGTCCCTTTTTAAATAGCCGTACGCAACGCTGAAAATCCCATAAATGGCAGCCAACGGCAGCACAAGGCATATGGAAAAAAACAAACCGGCTTTTGCCCACTCCAACCCATAGTGCCGGCAAAGCGCGATAAACATCCAGTGCCCCATGACCCCGGAGACAACGACCGCCCAGAGGCCCCCATAACAAAGACGCTGCCATACATGCTTTGATTTGTCCAACGCATAAAAGAACGGGACCAGTGAAACAAATGAGAGATACCAGAGGGAGGCTTTTGGAAATGAAAGGCTGTATAAGACTCCGGATAGAATAATGAAAAATAAATTAAACATAAAAAATCGAATAAATTTTCCATTTTTTTGACAGATTATACCCTGACCCGATTTTAAAAATTTAATAAAAATAAAAAAGGATTTATATTCAATAAATTTAAGGGGGGTCTATGAAAAAATTTGGAATCTTCACCCTCACCGCCTTTTTTTCTGTTCGATAGTTACTATAAACCTTTATGCCGCCAATTTACAAGGATCAAGACTAATTCCTGAAAATAAAGTTTGACAATCTCGTAAAAAGTCGATTTTGA
>JAGYOX010000197.1 GCA_018399235.1 Desulfobacterales bacterium
AATATACCGATCAGGAATTGACGAATGCGCTTTGTTTATCCGCCCTGAGGGAGAATCAAAATTTCAAATCTCAAATCTCAAAAAAACAAACAATACCCAAATTCCAATGACCAAAATTCAAAACAACGGGCCATTCGACAAAAGAGGGGTTGTTTTAAAAATTGGGATTTGGTTGTTTGAAATTTGAATATTGTAATTTGGGATTTAACCTTAAACCTTAAACCTTAAACCTTAAACCTAATACCCAATACCTAATACCCAATACCTTGAAGTTACTTAGAAGTAACCCCCCCGGGCCGAGGCCCGCGACCGAGTTTAAAAATAACTTTTAAGAAAATCGATAATTACATCCACGGCCTGGTTGGCTTGACGCATGGCCGGTATCAATGCCATCCAGTCGTGAAACATACTATCCCATTCCTGATAGGTTAATGTCACCCCTGCTGACAGCGCCTTTTCCTTAAACCGCCGGCAGTCACAGAGGAATATTTCATGCGTGCCGACCAGTACAAGGGTGGGCGGAAGACCGGTAAAATCACCATTAATCGGTGACAACAAATAATGGGTCCAATCATGTCCGTCGGCATATGCGCGCCCGGCTTCAATCAGGTCTTCTTTTGACAGCAGTTGATCATATTTACGGATGGTTTCAATTTCCGGGTGGCTGAGCGTCAAATCCAGCCATGGGGAGAGCAGGCCCAGCTTTTCCGGAAGCCTTTCCTGCTTGTCCTTCAAGGCCAGCATGGCTGAAAGCGCAAGCCCGCCGCCTGAGGAGTCCCCCATCAGATAAATCCTATCGGCGCGCCCTTCACGCCTTAGCGCATTATAAACGCTTATGACGTCATTCAAACCGTCCGGAAACGGATTCTCCGGGACCAGCCCGTAATCCACCATTACCGCGCAAATACCCGTCTTCTCACATACGCGAGCCAACATCCCCCAATGGCAAATAATCGGACCGCTTGTAAATGCGCCCCCATGCAGAAAGATGAGCTCCTTCTCCAACGACTTGCAGGGCGGGTCCAAAAAAATGCAGCTCACCCCTTTTACTGTCTCCTGTCGAACCCGACAGTTTCCCACGACTTTCGCCGGCGGTTTTTTCATTTTGCCCCGCGCTTGGAATTTAAAAAATCCACTTTTGTGAGCAGATACCCCTTTTTTAATAGTATACCGTTAGCCCCCTGACTTGGCAATCAATCAAATCTCATTTCCATTTAACCCTTAATAAACCCGACCCCAGTAACCGACCCCAGTAATCATTGTTAATCGCCTAAAACAATGATATCATTGAAACAATATTTGACATGCGTCTGCGGATTTATAAATATAAAGGATAATCTGGATAAATTTTTCAGGCGAAGGGCGGGCAGATTTTTCGCCGCAAGTATCTCCAGGGCATTATTTTAGTAAATATCTCTAAGGAAAGGACAAGGATGAAAACCATTGCAAATATCAGCCTCGGCTCGGATAGAGATGACTACGATATCCAGACGCAATTCATGGGGAAGGATTTTCGCTTGCTTCGATTCGGGACAAACGGAGATCCGGATAAGGCTGCGGACCTGATCCAGGAATGGGATTCAAAGGTGGATGCCATCGGATTGGGAAGTTTCAAAGCCCCTTACGATTTGGGGATGCAGAGGTTGAAGGGGAAGCAAAAGGAAAAACTTCGCCAACTCTGTAAACAACTTAGCAGCCCTTTGACAACAGGCGATACCCTCCGGGAAGTCGGCCATGAATGGAGCATCCGGCACATTCAGCACAAATTCGGCAACAATTATTTTAATAATAAAAAAATACTATTTTTTTCCGGTATGATAAACAGCCCCCTGGCTAAAATCCTCTCTGAATACACCACCAACCTGACATTCTGCGATCCCATTTTTGAAAACGGCATCCCTAAATTTTTAAAATCAATGAATGACCTGAAACTTTATGCCAAAGGGTTGCACAAAATTCTGGAGTGGGTACCGAGCAAAAAATTTTCAAACTTCGCATCCCCGGTACAAAACTATAACCAGTTTTTAGTCTCCCGGGCCATACAAGAATCCCAGGTTATTGTAGCGCCTTACTATAGATTCTACAACTATTTAGGAGATTGCGGCCTTAAAGAACTGGGCAGGAAGGTTGTTATTACGTCCACTGCTTATGATGACCGGGTAAATTTTCTCAAGGAACGCGGCGTCGACGTAATTATAGATACCACACCCAAAATAATTAAAAAGGTGGTCGGGGTCAGCGTGCTTGAGGCAATGATTATGGTAGCACTAGATAAAACCCCAGAAACACTGAGTAACGACGATCTGTTGGAGGTTATCACGGATCTGCGGATGGATCCACGGTTAATCTACCCTACTGGTGAAGCCAGACGGGTTAATCGGTTCGCATTTGTTGTATATCCGCTTTCCCGAGAATATTTAAAAAAATTCAAGCCCGTACAACTGGCATCAAAATTTTCACCAATACTCGGCCTAGATACCATAGAAAAGCTTGCCGCTTACTTTCCTCCTTTTGTCTATTCGAAAGTCACCGGCATCAAATCCCCCACAGGGGTAGAGGCCGAGGGATGGCTGATCGCACTTGGGGCGACACCCCGCCAAATGCTGGCTCATGGCCCGGAATTTTTGAACAGCCGCCTGTTAAAAGCAACAGAAATGGCAAAACACATGGGCGCCCAGATTATCGGCCTGGGCACTTTGACCAAGCCGCTGGGAGATGCGGGGGAGACTGTGGCCAAGCTCTCGGCCATCCCGGTGACCACCGGCAACAGCTACAGCGCCTCCGCCGCGCTATGGGCGGCCGCAGAGGCGGTTAGAAAACTAGGGCTGATAAAAATGGAAAAGGGCAAAAAAATGAGGGCCAAAACCATGGTGATCGGCGCTACCGGCGCCGTAGGGTCTGTTTGCAGCCGGCTATTGGCCACCGCCTTTGATAAAATCTACATGATCGATGTCCACCATGCGGAGCTACTGGCCCTGAAAGAATGGATTAGCGATGAAACGCCGGATGTGAAAATGCAGGTTTCCACGCGGGCCGACAAATTCCTGGCGGATATGGATGTTATTATCCTGGCATCCGCAATGACTGAAAAAAATGCCATCGACATCAATACAGTTAAGCCCGGCTGCGTGATTACGGATGTGAACCGCCCGCTCAACTTTACGGTCAAGGATGCAAAAAAACGTCCGGATGTTTTAATCATCGCTTCCGGAGAAATTGCTCTTCCGGGCGAACCGGAGATGCGAGAAATCGGCCTGCCCCCGGGGGTTGCCTATGCCAGTCTGGCGGAGACCATTGTGCTGGCCCTTGAAGGAAGGTTTGAAAATTTCAGCGTCGGCCGGAATATTGAATGGGAAAAGGTTAGTGAAATTTACAAGATGGGGCTCAAACATGATATGCAGCTTGCCGGGATCTCCGGCCTGGAAGGACCGATTGCAGATAAAGATTTCAAGCGGGTTAGGGAACTGGCCATGAAATCCCGAAAACCAGCACGGAAAAAGAAAAAGCCTTCCGCCTCAAAGTCGAAAACCAAATCCAAGTAACTCTGCATAATGACAGGAAACGCATGCAAATGGTATTCCATATGCCCGATGCGGCGATTTTATAGAAAGGGGCTGCTGGACCGAAAATGGATCGATGAGTACTGCAAGGGAGACTGGCATAAATGCGTCAGGTACCACATGGAGGCCAAAGGGCAATACCACCCCGACTGGATGCTGCCGGATGGCAGCCTTGATGAGTCGTTAAGGGGACGCTGATTTTTCATTTCATGCGCCTGTATGCACGATATAGCCGGATACCCAATCATTTGATTTTGCCTAAGCGGGAGCCGTATTTTCAGTTGGGCATTTCTCTGGATTAGGAATAAATAACCCCAGCCCAATATATTGTGTTTTTCTCAAAACGTGAAAAGTTACGTATAGTGTTTGACTGTACGTAGCCTCAAAGATTAACGGATAACTGAAGT
>JAGYOX010000198.1 GCA_018399235.1 Desulfobacterales bacterium
GCCTCAGTGACTTAGTGCCTTAGTGCCTTAGTGCCTTAGTGCCTCAGTACCTCAGTGCCTTTAACCTATCGCAAAAGTTACTGCAGGGCAATGGGGCATAATTTTGTTCTTGACAATACGAGCAATGTTCAATAAAATGATCAATGCTCAATATACAGCAGCATATATATTTTCTATCTTTAACCCTACCTTTCATAGGAGGTTCTTATGTATGATTTTATGCTTACACCGGAACAACAGGCAGTAAAAAAGGAGACCCGTGAGTTCGTGCGGGAAGAAATCACCAGTGACTTCCTGCGCAAAATGGACAACGATGAAATCACCTATCCCCGGGAATTCGTCGAAAAATTGGCGGCCCGAAAGCTTTTCGGCATCCGGTTTCCGGAAAAATACGGCGGCCGGGGAATGAACTGGGTGGCTGAAGTGGCTGCATCCGAAGAAATCGGATGCCTGGGAATGGCGCTGGGATGCGCTTTTGTCATGCCGTCAATCGTTGGAGAAGCCTTAAACATGTTCGGCACTGAAGAGCAGAAGGAAAAATTTCTGAAACCCTATTTAGAAGGCAAACTCGTATCTGCTGAAGCGCTTACCGAACCCCGGGGCGGTTCTGACTTTTTCGGCGCCATGACCCGAGCGGAGCTTAAAGGCGATCATTTTATTCTAAACGGTATGAAAAGGTTTGTCGTAGGCGCTGAAGGCGCGGACTTTTTTCTGGTCTACTGCCGGACCAATTTCGATCCAAATGCCCACAAGTATCATCGCCTTAGCCTTTTGCTGGTTGAGCGAGGCCCAGGAGTTGAGACAGAATACCTGTATGGCCTTCTCGGCTGCCGGGGCGGCGGCACCGGGCGGTTGGTCTTCCGGGATGTTAAGGTGCCCAAGGAAAACCTGATAGGCGAGCTCCACAGCGGCGCCCTGTGCTTCAACCAAATGATGATCCCGGAGCGCCTGACATCGGCTGCCGGCTGTCTTGGGGCATGGGGCGCGCTTGACCTGGCGGTTCGATACTCAGACAAGCGCCGGGCATTTGGAAAAGAAATCAAGAAATATCAGGGAGTGAGTTTTAAAGTTGCGGATTCAATTACCCAACTCGACGCCGCCCGTGCCATTACTTATATGGCCGCTCGAGCAGTAGATGAAAACGCACCCAATGCCCGACGGCTGGTCAGCGAGGCCAAACGGTGCGCAACGGAAAATGCATGGGATATCGTCAATAGCGCCATGCAAATAATGGGTGGCATCGGATACACCGATGTCTATCCCATTGAACGGGCGTTAAGGGATATCCGCCTGGCCATGATATGGACCGGGACCAGTGAAATCATGAATCTGCTGATCCAGCATGAATACTATAAAGAAATCCTGAATTCCGCCTATGACCGGAGACTGATGGAACAGGACGCGGGCAAGCCGGATGAATCCGAACGCTGTTACACGGATGAAGACATGCAGAATGTGTTTGACAGAAAAAATGCGAACTGAAAACGGAACCGAAAGGATCGACCAAGTGCCTGAAAAACCACTAACTGCATTAAAACAACAGGAAAGGGATGCCCGGCGACGACTGATTTTGGACGCCGCCCGGCATCTTTTCGCCGAAAAGGATTTTCGCAGCGTGACGGTTCGTGAGATTGCCAGGGCCGCCGGGGTCAGTATAGGAACGATCTATAATTATTATGAAAATCTAACCGAACTGTTTCTGGACGTATTTTTAAAAAGCGCAGAAGACATACTGGCCCGGATCGACAATGAAGAAGATTCCCCACATTCTTCGCTTAGTCACCTTTGCGGCATCTATATTGATTTTTTAAATGAAAACATGACGTTTTATCAGATGATGGGCCACTTCATGCTGGGCGGAGAGCTGTCCCCGGAGGGCGTCGAAAAATTAAACCGGATGATGCGGTCTTTGATGGACCGGCTTGAATCCGCTGTGGTCGGCTCAGGTACAAAAAAAAATCCAAGGCTGGTCTCCCATGCCTTGTTTTCAGCCTTAAACGGGATTATGATCACCTACGCCCGCTATCCCGGCCGGGATGCCGCTGAAATCAGTCGACACACCCGGCGCCTTGCCTCAATTATTGGTGATGTGTTTGAAGCCTGTGCCCATTAGGCGACTTGGCGGCACCATGCGCGAACTGCTGAAAAACCTTTCCGGACGATAATCCCTTATAGCCCCAGCGGCGGCTGATCCTTTGGATAGGCGACGGTGAACCGAATCTCAATCGGCTCTGATTTTTGGGAGCCGATCTCCATTTGCCACCTCATGACGCCCGACTCATCCATGTAGCCTTTCTCATCCGGCACCGGTTCAAAGGATACATCATCCACATCAATCTTGTCGGTTTTGGCTATCGGTATCTGATCTATAAGATTCAGGCGTATGGGCTTCTTCTTTCGATTTTCAACGGTGATACGGTAGCCGAGTTCGCGAACCACCATGCTTCGCTCAAACTTTCCGAAAAAGGTTTCCTTGACATGATCGGTAATTTTTTGTCTGCTGACCTCAACCGCCCGATCCGCCCCCAAAGCCATGAGAAATCTTTCGTTTCTGCTTTTTGGCGTAAACATGGTTTTCCCCATATAGTGACCGCCGAAATGGATGTGCATTGGACCGGCCAGCATTTCCTGATCCGGCTTGGCCTCGCATACCAGATAGGCCCGGGTATTTTTACGGGGCACACAGTAGTAGTAGAATTCGCCTTCCAGATTTTTTGTATAAAGCGGCAGCAAGATTTCCTTCTGCCGGGACTCGACTGTAACGGGCCGAGAAAGTTCGTATTCAAAGGAAATCCCCGATGAGCTTCTTCGGGTGGCGGCATAATCGGCCCTATCCGTCTCCACCCTACCTTCCTTGAGCATTGCTGTTTTCGGTTTGGCGGAACCGAGGGCAGCGACACCTTTGCCGCTTGGATGCCTCAGCGTTTTTTCAGCCCTGCGTTGCGGCAGGTCGATCCACCAGGGGGAGAGCGAAGGAATACTCACGCCCTTCAGCGGAACGGCATTAGATACAGACAGGTTTACATCCTGCCAATCAGCACCGGTCTTCTGTACGATGCAGGCGTTCATGGTCAGATCAACGCTGGACCTGTTCGCCGGTACAGATACACGGTAAACAGGCGACCAACGGGCGTTATAGGCTATATAGTCAGCAACAATCCGAATTTCTTGCTTTTCTGCGGAATCAAAAACAACCTCAATGACTTTCCGGCTTTTTTCGCCCGGCTGCCGAAGATTATTTAACTCGCGCCTCGCCGTACGGATATTTTCTTCAATGCCTGAGACATCCTGATCAATATCCGTCTTTTTACTGAAAACCTCATGGAATCGGTCTCCCAAAAACGTAAATGTTGCGCTCAGCTCCTGCGGATTCACCATTCGCGTTTCAATGTCCTTCGGAACCTGTATTTCTGAGAACGCCGCTATAGAATCAAGGAATTTTTCCTGGCGCAAAAGCGCAGCCTCTTTGTCCAAAAGCGCCTGCTTATCCCTTTCGAGCGTTTTGATCGTTTCCTCAAGTTCTCGAATTTTTTCCTGGGGCGCCGCCTTCAAGGGGATGGTTCTTATCTGTACGCTGATGATTTTGCCTTTCCCGTATACCTTTGCAGTAATTGATGGCCCATCAATTGAGAAGGCCTGGATCGGCAGCAGCAATTCGTTGATCCCCGGTCCCACATCAGCCAAAACCTCACGCTGAACAAGGGCTTGGTCAGTGTATAGCGTTACACTGGAAATTTTCGATTGCAGCGTTTGACCGGCATGGACCGGAAGGCTTGAGAAGAAGATAACCAGAATTAGAAAAACAAGAATTCGTCTCATGTCATACCTCCTTATGCCTCCATACTGGAGAAATCGGGTTAGCGAAACAAAAATGAAGCCTTGATATTCTTGCCCGTGCCGCTTTATGATGCATCAGCTTGTAAGCAAAGGCACAATAAAT
>JAGYOX010000199.1 GCA_018399235.1 Desulfobacterales bacterium
ACTTTGAAATAGCCTCCGCCTCTGGCGGGCTAAAGCCCGCCTCTACATCGTATTTATAGCTGCCGGACCTTGATCATATTGGTTGTCCCCGGCTGCCACAGGGGATGGCCCGCTGTAATGACGATCAGCTCGCCTTTCTTTACATGCCCCATATCCCGGGCGGTCTTGACCGCCGTATCCAGCATGGCATCTAAATCGTCGGCCTGGGGCACATAGCTCGCAAGACACCCCCAGAAAAGACACAATCGCCGGACGGTCTCCCTGTCCGGAGATAAACCAATAATTCGGCTTCGCGGACGAAATCTGGAAATTTGAGCCGCTGTGAAACCCGATTGGGTGGAGGCGATGATAGCCGCTGCATTAAGGTGATCGGCCAGGATACAGGCGGCATGGGCGACGGATTCCGAGACCTGGATATCGGTAATCATGGAGAATGTCTTTTCATAAGCATATGAGGATTCGGCGCTTTCCGCAATCCGGGACATATATTCCACGGCTTTTACCGGATAATTGCCCGTGGCGGTTTCCTCAGATAGCATTAAGGCATCCGTCCCCTCAAGTACGGCATTGGCGACATCCGTTGCCTCCGCCCGGGTTGGCCGGGGCGCGTCAACCATGGACCGCAGCATCTGGGTAGCAATAATAACCGGCTTTCCGACGGCATTGGCCTTGCGCACTAGTTCTTTCTGAATCCCCGGCACCGTCTCCAGCGGGATTTCCACCCCAAGGTCTCCCCGGGCCACCATGATGCCGTCGGCTGCTTTAATAATGGCGTCGATGTTTTGCACGGCTTCGTGTTTCTCGATTTTTGCAATAACCGGCGTTTTTTTGCCGGCCGCCGCGATGATCACCTTAGCCTCTTCAATGTCTTCAGGACGACGCACAAAGGAGAGCGCGACATAGTCCACACCTTGGGAGAGCCCGAATTTCAGATCCAGCTTATCCTTTTCCGTCAGCGCCGGCACGCGGATCGTGCCGGATGGGAGGTTGATGCCCTTGTGAGAGGTCAGTACCCCGCCGATAACCACACAGCACTCAACATCGTCTGCTGTGGTGCAGAGAACCTCAAGCTCCATCATCCCGTCCGCCAGCAAAATCATGTCACCCGCTTGAGTATCCTGGGGAAGATCCGGGTAGCTTACGAATACCCTGTTTTTTTCACCGGTTGCGGGTTTATTGGTAAGTGTCAGGGTGTCTCCGGGCGCCAGCCGTATTCCCGGCGGGTCGATTTCGCCGACCCGGATTTTCGGACCGCAAAGATCCTGAAGAATCGCGACAGGCGAGTCAATATCATTTGAAACCTCGTGAATCCGCTCGATTACTGAGGCATGATCCGCATGCGTGCCATGGGAAAAATTGAGCCGGGCCACATTCATCCCCTTTTGAATCATGGCCTCCAGCGTCCGTTTATCCTGACTGGCCGGCCCGATGGTACAGACGATCTTTGTTTTCGCCATTCCGAAGACCTTTTACAAGACTGTCAACCTTAATCTTATAAAAAAAACCGTACATGCTGTCATTTCGAGCGGCAGCGAGAAATCCTTTATACAAGATTCCTCGTCACTATCGTTCCTCGGAATGACAATAGGAAAACATACCAAAATAATTTAGAATTTAATTGCGAACCTTTCCCCTTACACCCTATACCTTACACCTTATACCCTAACCCTATACCTACCCCAATATCACCGAAATCTTGTCCTGCCGGGCATTAACATGCTGAATCGTTATCTGGATGAGATCCCCGGGTTTCAATTCCCACCCGCCGGATACCGGCATCCGGCATTCCAGCAAATAGGCGGTCAATAAAATAGTATACTTGTCCCATCGTTTATCCAGAACGATGGCCTCTTCCTTCTGACCGAGCCGGCCTTCCAGATATTTCAGCATCCAATAGCGAAACCGCCTGGCCTGGGTTATGGCGGCATGGGTTAACGGCTGCTGCACCTTTTGAATAACCTGCTCGATCTCTTCAGCGCTGTAGCCCTCCTCTAAGTTAAAACAGGAACGGAGCTGGCGCTGCGTTACCAGGTCAAAGTATTTCCGGATGGGTGATGTAGCCGTTACATAGGCGTCAAGCCCAAGGCCGGAGTGGTATTCGGGCGTTGTGGAGAGAACCACCCGGCTTAACATGCGGCGCTGCATCCAGTTCTGGAAAAGCGTGGCGTTATCCGGGTTTTGATACAATTTTCCCCGCGGCTCGGGCTGGGAACGAAAAACCGCCGGCACCCCCTTTTGAGATAAAAACCTGGCCATTAACCAATTGGCCATAATCATCATCTCGGAAACCAGCAGTTTTGAAGGGCTGTTACGATCGAGTTTCCTGATGCTTATCTCGCCGTTATCAAACACGCGGATGCTCACATCAGGAAGCGAAATCAGCACGGCGCCATCAGACAGGCGCTGATTCCTGAAATCAACGGCAAACTTGGACAATTGCCGGATGGCATCATCGGATGCCGAAATAAGGTCGGCATCATTATAGCTCAGTTGGCGGTCGACCGAAATAAAGGATGGAAAAATATCTGAGTCACAAATCCTACCGGTATGGGTGACGGTAAAAAAGATGCTGATCGCCGGCCGGATTTCACACGCCCGCAGACTGCAGAGGTCCTCCGCCAGTCTGGGCGGAAGCATCGAAATTTTCATATCCGGCATATATATGGAAGTGCCCCGGTTAATGATCTCTCTGTCGATCACCCCCTCACGGGGCACATATTCACCGACATCAGCAATATGGACCCCAATCCGGTGGCCTGTTTCAAGCGGTTCAATACTTAAAGCATCATCATAATCCATCGTTCCCTGGCCGTCGATGGTAATCAGCTCAAGGCCGGTAAGATCTCTTCGGTCTGTTTTCTCAATATCGGAATAATCCACCACCGGCAGATGGGATGCGGTTTCACTGACCGGACCGGAAAAATCAATTGAAATTTCGAACCGATCCAGCTCCAGATTCTGGTTCAGGCTCCACACGCCGAGCCTAACCAGCACATCAAAAATTTTATCCGGGCTCTCAATGCCAGCGTGGGCCAGTATGGCCTTGGCCATAGAATAGTAGCTGCTTTCCTTCCCAAAAAGGTAATAGGACTTCAACGCTTCGAGGATATGCTGCAGCGACTCCGGCGGCTCCGGCGCTCCGCCGGCCACCAGCTTCTTCAACCATTCGCCGCCGTTTTCAATCAACTGCTGACGGCGAGCCTTTTCCCGCTCCTTCTCGATATTTTTTTCCACCTCATCGGCTGAATGCGGCAAGAACCACTGATAGTTGAACTTGAAATAAATCCGGTTTTCAAAACAGGCACGGATTAATGCGGCTTCATGGTCCCCGTTGGAATTATCAGGAAAGCACAAGCCGGTCATGGTTTCAAGATCCACCCATTCGCCCATGGGGTTTAAAACTTCCCATAATTCCCGGATATCAATGCTTTTCCGAATGGACTGGCGGCGCGCAGAAGTTTCCTTCAAAAAATCAACCAGCCTGTCCCTTCCCCGGTTAACATTGATCCGGATCTCAGAGGTATGCGACAGACGACTGACCTTATGATTCACTTCCCGCCCGTTTTCATTCAGCAGGCGGACCCGCTCCTCCTGGCCATTTAGGACAACCGCACAGAAAATCCGCTGCTGTTCAATATATTCGACAATAGTTCCTGGTTCCATAAACTGCCTGACTATCAGGGGGATTGCGTAAAGTCAATGAAGGGATTGATTTTCCAATTATTGACAATCTCTTAACAGTATAAGGTTTAGGGTTTAAGGTTTAGGGTATAAGGCTAAAAAAAATCAAAAGCTTAGCCATGTAGGGCGAATAAACAAAGCGCATTCGTCAATTCCTGATCGGTTTATCGAGAT
>JAGYOX010000002.1 GCA_018399235.1 Desulfobacterales bacterium
TCGGAGGATTCATCAAATTTTCCTGTGCAACAATAGGGTTGAATATATACCCAAACCAAATCAGTTTTTATTTTATATCAAATACTATTCCAATTTTAAACTTGACAGTCTCGTAAAAAGTAAATTTTGAGATGGCAAAGTAAAAAGTTCAAGCCCCATTTAAGATCAGGGGGCGCGCAAATCCATAGCAATGCAGCGTACTTAGCTGTACGTGAAATTCCGAGAAATGTAGCGCAACACAGATATTGGACTTTTTACGAGATTGTCAAAGTTCAAATAAAATAAAATGCCCTCGGAACAATTTTTTATTAACAAGGCAGGACGGTTATGGCAACATTACAATCCATGTTTTGACGTGAAAAAGTGTGTGTCAAATGATGTATCCATTGCCTTTAAATTAATATAACGCTGAATAAAATAATAACCAAATGACAAATTTACTACCCTATTTCCTGCTTATTGCCGGTTTTGCCCTCCTGATTAAAGGCGCGGATCTGCTGGTTGAGGGCGCATCCGCCATCTCCCGACGGTTCGGCATATCCGATCTGGTCATCGGCCTGACCGTCGTGGCCTTTGGCACATCCATGCCGGAGCTGTTCGTCAATATAACCGCCAGTATTAGGGGAAGCACTGGTATTGCTATTGGCAACGTCCTCGGAAGCAATATCTCCAATATTCTCCTGATTCTGGGGGCTTCCGCCCTGATCCGGCCATTGCGGGTCACGCGGGGGACAGTTTGGCGGGAAATCCCGTTCAGCCTGCTGGCGGCCCTGGCCTTATGGGCGGCCGCCAATGACCATCTGCTCGATGGATGGGCGTATTCGGATATATCCCGATCCGACGGCCTGATTTTTCTTATGTTTTTTGCCATTTTCATATATTACGCCGCAAGCATCGCCCATGTCGGCAGCAATTACCAAGGGATACACCCAAGAGTGAATCAGGGGATGGGAAAAAGCGTGACCCTGATCATTGGTGGGCTGATCGGACTGGCCCTCGGCGGCAAATGGATTGTTGACGGGGCTATCCATATGGCATCGGCATTCGGGATGAGCGAAGCGATTGTCGGATTGACCGTTGTCGCCGTCGGCACCTCCCTGCCAGAGCTTGCCACATCGGCAACGGCCGCTTACAAAGGCAATGTCGAGATTGCAGTGGGCAACGTGGTGGGCTCCAATATATTTAACATTTTTTTTGTACTGGGGATCAGCTCAACCATCAACCCCCTCCCCTTCCACGCAGCCGGCAATCTGGATATCGGCATGGTGGTTCTGGCGAGCCTTATTCTTTTTGCCGCCATGTTCACCGGGAAGCGTCGGTCTTTAGACCGATGGGAAGGCGCGTTATTGCTTATCATGTATGCCGCCTATATCGGCATTCTGATATGGCGGGCGTAAAAAAAATCAGGGATCAGATACCGCTAAACGCCTGTTCCAAATCATCCAGGATATCATCAATATTTTCAATACCGATGGAAAGACGGATCATGTCGGGAGAAAGACCGCCGGCAATCTGTTGTTCTTCGGTTAGCTGCGAATGGGTGGTGCTTGCCGGGTGAAGGGCCAAGCTTTTGGCGTCCCCGACATTGGCCAGATGCGAAAAAAGCCTCAGGTTGTCGATAAAGCGTTTGCCGGCTTCCCGGCCGCCCTTGATGCCGAATACCACCATGGCGCCATAGCCCTTGGTTAAATACCGACTCGCAACCTGATATGCCGGATCATCCGGCAAGCCCGGATACCTTACCCATGTAGCAGCTGTGTGGGACCGTAAAAATTGGGCTACTCGCATGGCGTTTTCACAATGCCGTTCCATCCTGAGCGGCAGGGTTTCCAACCCTTGCAGAAAAAGCCACGCATTATCCGGGGAGATGCAGGCGCCCAGGTTGCGCAAGGGTATCTGCCGCATCCGGATAATAAACGCCATATGATTATCCTCTCCCAGGTCATGGGCGAACCGGAGGTTAAAATTGCTGGGATCGGGCGTGTTGTAAAGGTCAAACTTCGGGTCGGTCCAGTCAAATTTCCCGGCATCCACCACGATACCGCCGATACCCGTACCATGTCCCCCGATCCATTTGGTCATGGAATGCACCACGATATCGGCCCCATACTCAATGGGCCGCAAGAGATACGGGGTAATGAAGGTCCCGTCCACGATTACCGGCAGCCGATATTTCTCCCCGATCTCTGCCACAGCCTTGATATCGGCCACTTCAAGCGCCGGGTTCCCGATAGCTTCAATGAAAATCGCCCTTGTTCTATCCGTCATCGCCGCCTCAAAATTTTCCGGATCGCGCGGATCAACAAAATTTGCCCGGATATCGAACTGCGGAAAAATGTTGTTGAACATGGTAAAAGTGCCGCCGTACAGGTTGTTCGCGGAAACTACTTCATCGCCCGCCGAACAGATATTGATAATCGAATAATAGACGGCCGCTGTGCCCGATGCCAAGGCCAGGGCATCCGCCCCGCCCTCCAATGCCGCCAGACGTTTTTCAAGAACCGCCTGGGTAGGATTCATCATCCTGGTATAAATATTGCCTGGCCGTTTCATGGAGAAAAGGTCCGCCGCATGATCCGAATCATCGAAGACATAGGAGGTCGTCCGGTAGACGGGCACTGCCCGGGAACGGGTTTCAGCATCCGGTACATGGCCGGCATGCAGACAAAGGGTTTCAAACTGATAGGGAGTTTTCATATCCGCTTTCCTAAAACCTTTACTGGTTGCTTTATTCATTCAGATAGAAACAGATCCGTACTAATGTATCTTTCGCCTGTGCTGGGCAGCACGGTCACAATGGTTTTCCCCTTGGACGCCTCGCGTTTGGCGATGCGCAGTGCTGCGGCAACCGCGGAGCCCGATGATATGCCACACAAAAGGCCCTCTTCCTTAGCGAGTCGTCGAGCTGTTTCAAAGGATTCCTCGGCTCCGACGGTGACAACCTCATCGATAACCGACCGGTCAAGCACCTCCGGAATAAACCCGGCGCCGAGCCCCTGGAGTTTATGCGGGCCCGGATCGCCGCCGGAAAGAACGGCGGAGTCCGCGGGTTCCACGGCCACGCATTTAAAGCCCGGCTTTCGCTCCTTTATCACCTGGGCAACACCGGTAATGGTGCCGCCTGTGCCGACGCCGGCCACAAATATGTCCACTCCGCCCTCCGCATCATTCCAGATCTCTTCGGCGGTTGTTTCCCGATGGATTTTTGGATTGGCCGGGTTGGAGAATTGGTCCGGCATGAACGAGTTCTTGTTGGCGTCCAAGATTTCGCGAGCGGTCTGGACCGCCCCTTTAATCCCGTACTGCCCTTCGGTAAGAACCAGCTCGGCGCCTAAATGGGCCAGCAGTTTCCGGCGTTCCATGCTCATGGTTTCCGGCATGGTCAAACAAAGCCGATATCCTTTGGCGGCACAGATAAATGCCAGGGCTATTCCGGTATTCCCGCTGGTCGGTTCCACGATCAGCGTATCCGGCCCGATTTTACCCTCCTTTTCTGCGGCTTCGACCATGGCGGCCGCAATCCGGTCCTTAACGCTGCCCAAGGGGTTAAAAAACTCCAGCTTCACCAAAATTTCCGCCTCCAGGTCCGCGGTCATCTTCTTCAGCCGGACCAGCGGGGTGGAACCGATCGTGTAGCGCACGGTTGAAAAAACTTTCATAATAATGGGCCCTTTACAAAATAAGGAGGAAGAATTGACTACCTACCTTTAATACTTTAAGGATATGCAAAAAGTCCTGATTGAAATCATCGAGCAGAACCTGGAGGATATCGCCTCGCCGTTTATGCGGGACCTATCAAAAACCCTGCATAAATTAACGCCCTCCGAAATTCAGATCATCAACTTGATCAAGCATAACAAAACAACAAAAGAGATATCGGATTTATTGAATATTTCAAACCGTACGGTAGATACGCACCGGGCCAATATCCGAAAAAAACTGGGCATTAAGAATCAAAAGATCAATCTCAAATCCTTTCTGCTCTCCATCGGTCAAACGGAACATTAGCTGCAACAACCGGTTCCTATGGCACCGGCATTAGCCGTCCCGAATGACGCCCATCACACTGATCTTGAACTCCGGGGTGACCTGGCTGGATGTCTTGACAAAAACCTTGTCAATATACCAGCCTTTTTCTTTTTTCGTATTATAAATGGTGATCCGGTATCTCAGGCCATCCGGTTGCCTGATTTCAGACAAATCGTATCGGATATTTTCGGCCTTTTCCATCCGGATGTCTGTTATCTTAAACGGGTTTTTTTCAGACGGAGAGATAATCACCGTCTCTTTGATTGTCTGGCCGGCGTTGCCGGTTAAACGGACGGTTGTTGTGGAGATGACATTCCTTTTTTTTACATCTCCGGCTATTTGCAGGCCGACTCGGGGGTGATGCGGGTCATTGGTTTGAACTGAAATCGATTTGGTGATGTGCTTTCCGCCATGGCCAAAGGTTTTTAATTCAATCTTAATGGCCCCCTCGCCGCCGGGAGGGATCTGCTTCGGATACGAAACAGCCGTGCATCCTCAATCCGTTTCAACATCGATAATTGCGAGAGCACCGGTGCCACCATTTTCCACTTTAAATTCATACTGCACGCTTTCCCCTTCAAAGACCGGCGGGAACTCAAAACGGGTCTGTTTTATAAAAAGCTTGGGGCCTCCCGCTTCCTGCGCCATGATTGGATGATTTTGCAGCGATACAGCCATTGCGAGAAGCAATATAATAAAAATCGAAATAATTGATGATCTCATTTTGTCTCCGTCACTTAATTGCGTCCGTAAATGCGCTCCCTTTCATAGCGAAAAAAGCCGTCTTCTTCCTCAATCCGAATGGTTTTGGCCTCGTGCTTGAAATATTTTTTTCGAAGTTTCTGCAGCTGTTCCTCAAGCTCTTGTCCTTCATATTTCTGGACGATGGCCCCACGCTCTTCCATATATGCAAGCCCGTTTTCCCATCGCTTATTCCGGTGCGCGTCAACCTCTTCCATTTTTTGGATCTGTTCCTCTGTATACCCCAATTCCCGGCGAATCTGATTGATCTCCCACTGGCGCTCTTCAGGCGTCATTTGTTTGATTTCCTCCTGAACGGAGTCGATGCCGAAAAACACCTTTGCCAGCATACCCTTGTTTGCCAAAATATATTCTTCCGGTGAGCCATCATATGTCTGCTTCAACGTACTTCTATAAATATCGATCTTTTCCTCAATCGTCGTATCATAAGATTCCTCTAAGAGACTAATGGTTTCGCGCATGTCCTGCTTTCTTTTCTCGTAAGCCAATACTTCTTCCGTCCATATATCCTTAGCCGTAACGCCAAAAAGTTCTCTTCGCTTTTGCCACAACGCCCCCTGTCTTTCTAAAGGGTTCATATCGGCCAAAAAGTGCTTATTCTCCTCCAGCCATCGGTTATACTGCTCCATTTTTGCGAGGGTGCCGATGATCTCATCGGCCTGCTCTGGAAATGCCTGTCTAATAATCCTGTGAAACCGGTCCACCCCGTCCTCGGGATAAAGATCCATTAAAAATTTTTTGACTTTCAAAAGGATGGCCTGGGTGCTTTTTTGAAATATGGTATCGCCGTATAACTCCTTTAATTCCTTTACCAGCCGATCTTCCAAAGACAGCGCATCGGGTTTTTCAATATTTTTGAACCTATACTTCTCCGCCGGCGATCTTCTGGGCCCCCATCTGTCAGTATCTTTTTTACTGTCGCCCGACGGCGCACCGGACAAGCGGGCCGTATCCAGCGGATATTCATTGTTTGAGTCGGGCATAACAAAAAAATAGCCAAAGCCCAAAAGAGAGAGAACCAGGACGACCGCAATAGCCAAGCCCATTATTTTCAGATTTTTAGCAAACAGCATCTTATCCATTAACCCATGCAATTTTGCTGTTTATCCATTAATGATTGACTCGATTTTACCTGCTGAAACGACAAGATGCAACAAATAGGCTTTTACGAACTATAAAAAAGGGCGCATGGAACTCTCTTACAAGCCCCTTGCGCCCCTTGGCTAATTTACTCCGCTACGGATAAATAATTAAACCACTGCCTGCCTGGACTGATGATATTATTAAAGCAGCGGCTGAAGCACCGGCCAGATCAAATCCGCCAGCTTTTCAGATCCTGAAGTTGTGGGATGAATCGCATCTGATTTGATATCACTGTCATTTATCGTCCATCGCGGATCAATGAAGGTGCAATCCCCTGGTGCATACGCAGAATTCTGGCATGCCTTGGCGAGTCTTATGTCCCCGTAATCAACCGCCTCCTCCAGATTATCGAGCTGCATCAGCCAAGTGTCTTTGGTGTAATAGTATCCTTGGTAAATCACATGATCCACACCGTCGGCATACATCTCGTTTAGCAGGTTGACGGCGTCGACATAAATATCATCGATAAAATCCTTACAGCTGTCGGACAAACGGCCCCATTCATACCACTGGGTTCTGCAGTCATAAGGATCAAATGCGATGGCAGGCAACAGGATATCGTTTCCCCTGCCGTCCATGAAAATAACATCGATATTGGAATTATCCGCTTTGGCGGTGTTGTATTGGCTGGCAACCGAAGGCGCCAAGGCGCCGCCTGTCAGCTCAGCCCCTGAGACCGCATAACGCCTGAATGTTTCCCCCGCATAGGAATGCAAAAATCCCTGAATTTCACCGGACATTGCGAATATGGAATCACCGATATTCACCACCTGATCATTGTCGGCATTCCGTATCCAGGGCACACTGACAACAAATCCGCACCCGATCATTGTCAGGATCAATACCGCCGGGACAAACACCTTAGCCCATTTTGATTTTAATAAAAATTTTTTCACGTGATAACCTCCCCCGGAAAATATGGTATTAAAAGAAAAAAAATTTTATTAAAATTAACTATCATTAAACCTACAAAAAAAATCAATACTTCAATTTTACTTATTAAATACCTATATAAAATACGTATATAATTTAAGAAAGAGACCATGGGATGCCAAGCCTTGACACTTTCGAAAAAAACGGAAAAACTAAAAGAATAAACCCACTTTATGTCGAATCCCGTAATCGGTTTTTTAAATGAGGCGCAAATATGGTCGGCAATGGTAAATATGGTTCTTTAAAAAATGCATACGAATCCGTTCTTCATGAAAAGAAATCTCTTGAAACAATTATCGAAAGCATTGAAGACGGATTTATCGAGACCGACCTGAGAGGCAATATTTCGCGATTTAATAAGGCTTTTTGCGATATCAGCGGTTATTCACCCAAAGAAGCCGCCGGTTTGTCATACCAGACCTATATGGATAAAGAAGAGGCCGCGAATGTTTACCGGACGTTCAACCAGGTCTATAAAACCGGAATCCCAAACAAAGCCTTTGACCATGAGGTGATCCGAAAGGATGGTGCCCGGCGAATCGTTGAGATATCGATCACGCCCATAAAAAATTCCGACGGGGATGTGACAGGGTTCAGGTGCATCATGCGGGATGTGACCATGAGAAAGCAGGCGGAGGAGGAACTGGACCGACAGCAGAACCGCCTGTCTGCCATATTCCGAAGCGTTAAAGATGCCATTATCACCGTTGACCGTAATTTAAATATTATCGAGGCCAATACATCCGCCGGCAACATATGCGGACTTCAGCCGGAAAAGCTACCGTCAATGTTCCCCTCCCCGCCCCATGACCAGTGCAGCCTGGGCTGCAGGGATATCCTGGAGGAAACGCTTAATAAAAAAACGGCTATACAGGACTACCAGATCAAATGCAACCGGCAGAGCGTCCCCCACCAGCAGGTGAGCCTTTCATGCGCACCGCTTGAGGATCATCACGGCAATTTTTTAGGAGCGGTTCTGGTGATTCGGGATATTACCCGCTTGTCAGACCTTGAGAGAGAACTCAAGGAAAGGCACCAGTTCCATCAAATCATTGGCAAAAGCCATAAAATGCAAGAAATTTACCGGCTGATCGAAGATATCTCCGATTATGAGGCAACGGTACTTATCACCGGGGAAAGCGGGACCGGGAAAGAACTGGTCGCCCGGGCGATTCACGACAACGGCGTCCGGCGGTTCAAGCCGTTTGTTTCCGTGAATTGCTCGGCCCTGGCCGAGCCCTTGCTTGAAAGCGAGCTTTTCGGTCATGTCAAGGGTGCCTTCACCGGTGCCATCCGGGATCATATCGGCCGCTTTCAGATGGCTGACGGGGGCACTCTGCTTCTGGATGAGATAGGCGATATCTCGCCCCTTATCCAGTTGAAACTGCTGCGCGTCCTCCAGGAAAAATCCTTTGAGCGGGTGGGAGAGTCAACACCCGTCCACGTCAATGTCCGGGTGATCGCCTGTACCCATCAGAACCTCAGAGAAAAGGTGCGTCGCGGTGAATTTCGAGAGGATCTGTTCTACCGTTTAAAAGTATTGGAGATCAATATTCCACCCCTGCGTAAGCGCATCGAAGACCTGCCGCTGCTTATTGAAAATTTTATGGCCCGGTTCGAGAGAAAGTTTCAAATTAGCGTTGGCAGACCCACGGATGGGGTCATGGCCGCCCTTATTAATTACCATTGGCCGGGAAATATCCGTGAGTTGGAACACTGCATCGAGCGTGCGGTTATTCTGAGCCGCGGGGGCAGCATCTCGATAAACCATATTCCCGAAGAGATCATTGGAAAGAGCAAATCTAAAGGAAGACCCTCCAGGCTGACAAAAAAATCGGAACGGCAGCAGATACTAAACGCCCTTGCCGACACCGACTGGAACAAGGCCAAGACCGCCCGGCTCGTTGGGATCAGCCGGAAAACCCTGTATCAAAAAATAAAAAAGCATGACATTCCTCTGGAAAATCCCAAAAGAATGTAACCGGTTACATAAACGTCACGTTACAACAGTGTAACCATATCCATTTTTTTAATAATCAAATCCACCAATCTCGTAAAAAGTCGAATTATGGATGCCAAAATAAAAACTTCTATGTTCACAACTTTTTTGAATTATTTACTAATCCATCTGTCGCTTATAACATGATTATTGGCATGATTTTTGATAATTTTTTATTGATGGCTTCGTAAAAAGCGATTTATTCTGTTGGCGAGGTATTTTTGTAGAAAGGAAGCCCCCCGGGCTAATAGCCGAGGCCCGGGACCGAACCTATAAGTAACTTTTATGGTAGATGCGATGTAGAGGCTGGCTTTAGCCCGCCATTCGCAGAAGCGACCGATGTGACAAAGCGCGTCCAATGGAAGGCTAAAGCCTTCCACTACATTGATTGTACAAATCTCGATAAACCGATCAGGAATTGACGAATGCGCTTTGTTTATCCGCCATAGATGGCTAAGATTTTGATTTTTTTAACCTTATACCCTAAACCCTATACCTTAAACCGTTAAGTTACTTAAAAAAATACAGCAAAACGGGAGGCAGCTATGACGATAAACTCCGTGCTGGTTATCGGCGCCGGACTGATGGGCGGCGGGATCGCCCAGGTATGCGCCCAGGCAAAAATAGATGTGTATCTAACCGACAAATCCGAACAGGCCGTAAAAAAAGCTTTGGAAAATATTTCCTGGTCGGTCGGCAAGTTTGCGGAAAAGGGAAAAATCCAGGAGGATGTGAAAACCGTTCTTGACCGGATCAAACCGGTGCCGGATTTGAACGCCGCAAAAGACGTTGACCTGGCCATCGAAGCCGTGTTCGAGGACCAGGCCCTAAAACAGCAAATTTTCAAAGAACTCGATGCATCGTGCGGGCCAAATGCGCTGATTGCATCAAATACCTCCGCCATTCCCATCACCGAACTGGCGGCGGCGACCAACCGCGCGGACAAAGTGCTGGGGCTCCATTTTTTCTCACCGGTGCCCATGATGATGGCGGTCGAGGTGATAAAGGGGATGACCACATCCGATGAAACCGCGGCAGCGGGCCGGGAGTTCGCTTTAGCGATCGGCAAGGCGCCGATCATGGTCAACCGGGATGTGGCCGGCTTTGTAATCAACCGGATCAATTTCCCCTCCACCATCGAGGCCATGCGGCTGGTCGAAGAGGGGGTGGCCACGTGCGAGGACATTGACAAGGGGCTTCGCCTGGCTTCGGGTCGGCGGATGGGTATATTCGAAACCGGGGACATGGTTGGCCTGGATGTCACCTACGGGGCCATGATGGCCTGCTACAATGAAACGGGCGACCCGCGGTTTTATCCGCCGCTTCTGCTCAGACGAAAGGTCAAAGCCGGGCACCTGGGAAAAAAAACCGGCAAAGGGTGGTATGAATACAACCCGGATGGATCTAAAAAAGCGTGAGAGCAGGAGTTGGGCATGGATCATTTTAAAGTCAACCAAAAGGACATCTTTTTTATTTTAAAAGATCAGCTTGAATATGGCGGGCTTTGCAAGCTTGACCGGTACCGGGCGCTTACCGAAGATGCATTGGATCTGCTAGTGACTGAGGCCATCCGGTTTGCCAAGGGGGTCGTGGCGCCGTTGAATGAGATCGGCGAAAGGCAGGGGGTGGCCTTTGAAAATGGGCGGGTGACCTGCCCCGATGAGTTTCGTGAGGTGTTCCAAAGCTACGGCCGGCATGGCTGGACCGCAGCAGCACGGGACTCGGAATACGGCGGACAGGGATTTCCCCACATGATGCGCATCGTGATAAACGATTTCATGTACGGCGCCTGCCAGTCCTTTAACATGGCCCCGAGCCTGACCCACGGGGCGGCCCATCTCATTGAATCCTTCGGCACGGAGGCGCTTAAGCAGGCGTTTGTGCCCAGGATGTATGACGGTACGTTCTCGGGCACCATGTGCCTTACCGAACCGGAAGCCGGTTCCAACCTGGCGGCTACGCAGACCATGGCCTATCCGGAGGATGGCGATCACTACCGCATCTGCGGAAACAAGATCTTCATTTCCTGGGGGGAGCACGATATCGCCGATAACATCGTGCACCTGATACTGGCCCGCATCGAGGGCGCCCCTGCGGGCGTAAAAGGCATCTCGCTGTTTGCGGTGCCCAAGTACCGGTTAAATGCCGACGGCAGCCCTGGCGAGCCAAACGACGTGGTTTGCACGGGTATCGAAGACAAGCTGGGCGTTCATGCCTCTCCCACCGCTGCATTAACCTTTGGGGCGAAAAACAAATGCATCGGCTACCTGTGCGGCGAACCCAACAAGGGGCTGGCCCACATGTTCCAGATGATGAACTCCGCCCGGATTAATACCGGCGTTTCCGGAATGACGCTTGCCAGCATCGCCTATCAGAACGCCCTGGCATACGCCAGGCAAAGGGTTCAGGGGGCGGATGTAGCCAAAAGAAAAACCGGGTCCGTACCCATTATCGACCATCCGGATGTCCGCCGAATGCTTTTGTGGATGAAGGCAGCAGTGGACGGGATGCGGTCCATGATCTATACGGCCGCGTTCTGGGAAGACCTGGCCCGGGAATCTAATGATACGGAAACCCGTAAGCACTATCAGGCGCTTACGGACTTTATGACGCCCATCGTCAAGGCCTATTGCTCGGACACCGGCTTCAGGGTTTGCGAAACGGCCATGCAGTGTTTAGGCGGATACGGCTATTGCAGGGACTATCCCGTTGAGCAGTGCCTGCGCGACGCCAAGATCATGAGCCTTTATGAAGGCACCAACGGCATCCAATCCCTTGACCTGATGGGACGCAAGATGCGGATCAACAATGGAGCGCCCTATCATGCATTTATAACGAAGCTCATGTCGTTTTGTGATCAATACAAAGATCATAAGGGGGTGGGCAGCCGGGTGCGGGCGCTGGCATCTGCCTGCCGGGCGGTGCAGCACATGGCCGAAGAGATGACCGCACGTAGCGAATCTGACCCCCTCCAGTGGGCGTCTTATACATTTCCGGCCCTTTTATGCTTTGGTGAGCTGGTCATGGTTTGGCGGCTTTTGGACATGGCGCGCATCGCCTATGGGCCATCGTTGCAGAAAGGACGGAAGAATGATTTTTTCAGGGGCAAAGTCGCCCAAGCCACGTTTTTTTCAGATATTACCCTGTCCCATACCATTGAACGAGCCAGAACCTGCATGAGAGACGGACGAGAAATCGTGGAAATCCCGGATACCGCTTTTTAAAAATAGAAAGGAGCAGCCATGTCGGATAAAATAGTTCTTGCAAGCGGGGTGCGCACCCCTGTCGGCCGTTACATGGGCGGACTCCGCTCCGTGGAGGCCTATGATCTCGCCAGCCTGGTGTTAAACGAGGCGATTTCACGCGCCGGGCTGGAGCCGGAGCAAATCGACGAGGTGATCATGGGCCAGACCTACCAGAGCGGAGAATACGTCAACATCGCCCGCATGGCGCTTTTAAATGCGGGCTGGCCCGAGGAACTTCCCGGTTTCACAATCGACCGGCGGTGCTGTACCGGACTGGAGGTGATCCGCCTGGCCGCCTCCCTGATCCGAAGCGGTGATGCGGAAATCATTGTGGCCGGCGGGGTGGAGAGCATGTCCAACGCGGAGTTTTATCTACCCGGAAAGATCAAGTGGGGCATCGGCGGAGAAAAAGGCATGCCCCGCGGGCATGGCGACCTTTCCATCTGGGGGCTGCCGTTTTATGACCGCATCCAGCGGGCGCGGGTCATGAGCCAACCTGAACACCGCTACGGCCTGCTTCCCTCCATGATGTCCTGGGCTGAAACAGCGGCAGTGGAGGAAAACATCACGCGGGAGGCATGCGACCAGTGGGCCTATGAAAGCCAGATAAAGGCATGCTCAGCCTGGGACCGGGGCAAGTTTGACGAGGAAGTGGTTCCCGTGGAAGTACCCCAGCGAAAAGGCGATCCGGTGATTGTCAGCACGGATGAAACCCTGCGGAGGGATACGAGCATGGAAAAGCTGGCCAAGCTCACCCCAGTGCAGGGCGGCGTCTGTACCGCGGGAAACTCCTCCTCTGAAAACGACGGCGCCGCGGCCGTGGTGGTCATGTCCGAACAAAAGGCCAGGGACTTAGGTATCAAACCGTTTATGTCCGTGAATGCCATCGCCGTTGCGGGCGCCGATCCGACCCGGACCCATCTTACCGTGGGAAGAGCGGTGAGAAAAGTACTGGGCATGTCGCAGATCCCTCTTGGCAGCATTGATCTCATTGAGATCCAGGAGGCATTCGCCGCCCAGGTGCTGGCCGACTTAAAGGATATGGGCATTTCCCCGGATGATTATGGAAGGATCAACGTTAACGGATCCGGCATATCCCTGGGCCACCCCATCGGGGCGACCGGCACGCGCGTGCTGGTCACCCTCATGCATGAAATGCGGCGCAGGGATGCCAAAATAGGCCTGGAATGCATCTGCGGCGGCGGCGGACTGGGCATTGCCGGCGTATTTGAAAGTAACCCCCCCGGGCCAAGGGCCAAGGGCCGGGACCGAACCTATAAGTAACTTTTACTGCCGGGTAAAGGCACTGAGGGAGAATCGAAATTTCAAATCTCAAATCTCAAAAAACAAACAATACCCAAATTCCAATGACCAAAATTCAAAACAACAGGGCATTCGAAAAAAGAGGGGTTGTTTTAAAAATTGGGATTTGATTTTTGGAATTTGTTTGTCATTTGAATATTGTAATTTGGGATTTAACCATGAACCTTAAACCTTGAACCTTACACCTCATACCCTATACCTTATACCCTATACCTTAAACCGTTAAGTTACTTAGAAGAGGCAAATAACAAGGAGACGGTATCATGCATTTTGAACTATCCAAGGAACACAAGATGCTGCAAAAGGCGGTGCGTGAATTTGCAGACAAACAAGTCGCCCCTTACGCCGACCAGTGGGACGCCGATAACTACCTGCCCGTGGAGGAAGCCATCAAGCCCATGGCGGAACTGGGGTTCATCGGGACCGTTATTCCCGAGGCATACGGCGGCGAGGATGCCGGCTGGATGGCCGCGGCCATTATCACCGAGGAAATCGCCCGGGCGTCGAGCTCGCTGCGCGTGCAGATCAACCTGATCGGGATCGGGTGCGCCTATCCCATCTATTTATACGGTACGGAGGAAGCCAAGAAAAAGTATATCCCCAAACTCTGTGCCGGCGAATTGCTGGGAGCGTTTGCCATCACCGAGCCGGATGCCGGATCAGACGTCATGTCCATGCAGACCGTGGCGGAAGACAAGGGGGACCATTATGTGTTAAACGGTTCCAAGAACTGGATCTCAAACGCCCACCAGTGTGATGTGGCCGTCGTATACGGCTACACGGACCCGGATGCCGGCAGCAAGGGGATGTCCGCACTCGCCGTTGAACCGAAGAATTTTCCCGGTGTGACCACTTCGGATCTCGATAAACTGGGCTCACATTCCTCGCCCACCGGCGAGCTCTTTTTTAACAACACGCCGGTTCCCAAGGAAAACCTGCTGGGCAAACCCGGAGATGGGGCCAGAATCGTATTCAGCTCCCTTGCCAATACCCGGCTGTCGGCTGCGGCAGGCGCGGTGGGATGCGCCCAGGCATGCTATGAAATTGCGCTTAAATACTGCAACGAACGGGTCCAGTTCGGCCAGCCCATCGGCAAATTTCAGATGAACCAGGAGCTGATCGCCAAAATGGCCACAGACATCGAAGCGGCCCGCCTGTTGGTATACAAGGCGGCCTGGCAGAAGGACCAGGGAAACGTAAACAACGGATATGAAGTGGCCCAGGCCAAATACATGGCCGGCGAGGTGGCCATGCGGTGCGCGGAATCGGCCATGCGCATCCTGGGCGCCTACGGGTATTCCACCGAATACCCCCTGGCCAGGTATTACCGGGATATCCCCACGTACGTCATCGTCGAGGGATCGGCAAACATCTGCAAGCATATTATTGCGCTTGATCGGTTGGGCTATCGGAAAGCCAATCGCTAATTGGTGCCCATCCATAAATGGCTAATTTATGGATGGACACCAACGGACAAAAATTGAAAAAATCGGCTATCCCAAGGAGTTTGTTATGACATATGAAAATTTAGTCGTCGATAAAAAGGACAACATCTGCATCATTACGATTAACCGCCCGCCTGCCAATTCCTGGAGTCTTGCCGCCATTGAGGAGTTTGAAAAAATTCTTGAACAAATTGAAGATGATAAGGATATCCGTGTGGTGGTGCTTACCGGTGCCGGGGAAAAATGCTTTTCCGCCGGAATGGACGTGGAGGACGCCGGCAAATCCCCCAATATCGGCGCAAAAGGCCGCCAGGTATGGCGACGCGTGGATCGTTTTGAAAAACCCATTATAGCGGCCATTAACGGCCATGCACTGGGGGGCGGCCTTGAACTGGCCCTGTCAGCCCATTTCAGAATTATGATGGACTCCCCCAAGGCCAAAGTGGGGCTGACCGAATTAAACCTGGGGATCATTCCCGGCTGGGGCGGCACCCAGCGGCTTTACCGGGTAGTGGGAAAAGCCAAAGCGCTGGACATGATTCTTTTCAGCAAACGGCTAAACGCCCAAGAGGCGTATGAAATTGGTTTGGTGAACCAAATTTCGGCCCCAGACAGGTTCATGGACGAGGTGTTGGAATTTGCCCAAAGATTGGCTGAAAGGCCCCCCATAGCGGTACGGTCGGTTTTAAAAGCCATAACGGCGGGGATTTATGAGGGCATGGACGCTGGTCTTAAAATGGAGGAGGAAGGCAGCACGGCGGTTAAAACATCCAAAGATGCCGTCGAAGGATTCACCGCTTTCTTCGAAAACCGCAAACCGGTGTTTAAGGGCGAATAAAAAGTGATGCCATGGAGCTCTACCGGCTAACCATCTGGCTGCTGCGCGTGTTCAGCTATCTCTATTTTGTGGAAATACGGGCCCTCAATCCGGAACGCATCCCTGAATCCGGCCCGGTGATATTAGCGGCCAATCATCCGACCTCGGTGCTTGATGCCATCCTCCTGGCTACGCAGACCCACCGCCAGATTCATTTCCTGGCAAAAAGCGGTTTATTTAAAAATCGAATGATTGCGGCCCTACTGCATCGGCTGGGGGCCATTCCTGTCTATCGTGCCCATGAAGTGGAAGCCCACGATACGAAAAACTTGGATGTCTTCGAGGAGGTCTACAGGCTGTTTGAACGCGGCGGCTGCCTGGGGCTTTTCCCCGAGGGGGAAAACTCGCCGGCTGGTAAAGTCATAGAACTGCGGACAGGGGGCGCACGAATGGCCTTGGGGGCTGAGGCCCGGAATGGGTATCAGCTTGGCCTGAGAATTGTGCCTGTGGGGCTTAATTTCGAACACCGGGAACTCTTTATGTCAGCTGTGCTGCTGCGGTTTGGCACGCCCTTCCGGGTGGCGGATTACGAAGAACTGCACAGGCAAGATCCGTCTGCAGCCATGCGACAGCTGACATCAGATCTCCAGGTGTTGTTGCGCCATCAAGCGATTCATGTCGAAGACGATCAGATTAGGAAACTAGCCGATGATCTATCTGAGGCGCTCGGATACCGGCTTGCGCCGCTGGCGCTGGACGAGCAAGGAGGGGCGGGAGGCGGATTAAAATCCCAATCCCGGCTGAAACGTTGGCTATGGAAGCTGCTGGACTGGTACCGGCCGGATACCGGCGAGATGGCTAATTCTTTTGAAACCCGTATACAGGATCGTAGAAACCTAACTGCCATTCTGGCAAGGGCCATGGCCGATGACCCGGCGTCGGTTTCCGCCCTGCGGCGTCAGGTAGATCGCTACCTGGGCCATTTGAGTCAAACCCGGCGCAGCCAAACCTTAAAACGATCAATGGATGAGCCTGTACGTCAGAGGCTGATGCGCCTGCGGATGACAATCTATGCGCTGCTTATGGCCCCTGTGGCACTCTTCGGCCTGTTACATAACCTGGTGCCCTATCTGCTGACCCGCTACTTGCCACGTTTCACCAGCGACGAGGCCATCCGCGCCTTTGCCTATTTCGGAGTCGGATTTCTGGCGTTTGGCTTAGCTTATGCCGCTTTCGGCTTTTGGCTCTGGCATGCTGCCGGCATGAGCTGGAAATCGGTGTTTGGCTATCTGGCCCTGCTTCCGCCGACCGGCTTTGCCACGCTCCGGTATCGACGCAACATTATTATCTATAGGGACAAAATTCTCTTGAGGAGTTTTTTCTGGAATAATGAGGAACTGGTCCAGCTCCTGCGGCGAGAGCGCCAGAGCATGATCGAACATTTTAAGGGACTGACTGCTAAAGATGAGACCTCAATTTAGGTGAGACTTAACGGAGAAGGGAGTCATTCTTATGTCCGATATTGACGACCTCAACCGGCAGCTAAAATGGATGGCCCCCTCAAAAGCCTTCATGGCCTTCTCTTTTAACCCTTCAGCCGTTTTTTCGGCGTCCCCGGGCGCTTTAATGATATAAACCTCAAGTTTCTTTACCGATGACAAGTCGGCGCATGCGGTCTGGCACCCTTCGACGGCCAAGACCATATCGATATTCTCCGCATCATAGGGTACAAACTCTACATACCCTGCCAGGCGGTTTTTTAATTCTTCCACCAACGCCACCCGGTCGTAATCCGGGTTGCATCCGCCGCAATATTTAATGCCCACCCGCCTCATCGTTTATTTCTCTTCGATCCCACACAGTTTTTGGGCAGCCTTCTGCTTTTCCAACATATTCACGAGACGCGATATCATGATGCGCTGGGCCTGGGGGGAGCCTGCCCCGTGCATGGATTCGGTTAGATATCCCACGGCCGCCGTGCCCAGGGTGATGTTTTCGATCAGCCGCAGAATGCGCATGCGGTTGACAGCGGAGACGTCATTTTTCGCTCTGAAATATTTTTCAATCCACTTGCCGGTTTCAGGCGCTTTCAGATCGCTTTCAGACGGCATCGTGACCATCAAACCGCCGGCAATATCCTGCGCAAGCCGGGCCATTTCATAGGGAAACCGGGTGACATTCTGTTTGTGAACGTTGGCGAGCAGGGTGTTTACCGCATAGGTGCCGCTGGGCTCCTTATGCCCCTCCGAAGCGCAGGCAATGCAACCGCAATAAAGGGTTTCATTTAAGTGATTCATCTCAATCACTTTGTCCTTGATGTGTGAGGCGCCGGCCACGTTATTATACTCGGCAGCCGTCTGGGCGGCGCCGATCAGCACATCCCCCACGCCGACCTTGCAGGCGTAGCTCTGCCGGTGATAGGCGGCAAATTGCGCGACCAGTTTGCCGGCGAATTCATACTCCCCGCACATAAAAACCCGCTGCCAGGGAACAAAAACATTGTCGAACACCACCAGGGCCTCATGGCCGCCAAAAACGATGTTGCCGCGATCCAGCAGGCCCGCTTCGAGTTTACGGGTATCACAGGACTGACGGCCCATGATATAGATGATGCCGTCCGCGTCACTGGGCAGGGCAAAGGAAACAGCATAGTCCCGGTCCCCTTCACGCATGGCAATGGTGGGCATGACAATAATCTCATGAGAGTTGACCGCCCCGGTCTGGTGGGCCTTGGCGCCCTTTACGACGATGCCGTCTTCGCGTTTTTCCACAACGTGAAGGTAGTGATCGGGGTCCGCCTGCTTGTGCGGCGGCAGACTGCGATCCCCTTTGGGATCGGTCATGGCGCCGTCGCAGGTGAGATCGTTTTCCTGAACATACTCAAGGTATCTCAGAAACCGCTGGTAATAGCCGGTGCCCTTCTCCTGATCGATATCATAGGTTACGATGGACAAAGCGTTCAAAGTGTCCACACCGACGCAGCGCTGAAAGCAGCAGCCCGTCTCACGGCCCAGCAGCCGGCCCATCTTGCTTTTTTTGACAAGGTCGTTCACGCTCTGGTGGATATGGGTGAAACGATTGATTTTTTTACCGGTAATATGCGAGGTGGCCGTCATGATGTCCTCGTGTTCAGGGCGATGGGCCATTTCATATGTTTTGGCAACCGCCGCCATGGAAGGCCTTATGATAGGATCGTCAACTATGTTTTCAAGCCGCCTTCCAAACATGTACACGACGAGGTTCAGTTCACGCAGGCTCTCCTCATATTGTTCGGCATTCATAAGTGACATTGCGTCTCCTTCACTTATAATTATTTTTAATTTTTACTTAAACTGAATAATTTTAACATATTTAGATGATAAAGCCCAATAAATATCTAGTTTATATCAAAAACAGATTGTTTCCAACCGTTAAGTGACACCCACAGGAATATATTTTTTACTTGTCTTTTGTGGTTCTATAAGATATTATAAAGTTAACTTGCGATTAAGATATAAGTGGCGGTGAGGACGCCAAAACAAAATTGAGAAAATAATTGAATTATTATCCATAGTGTAAAGTAACGGCTTAATTTAGTTATATTTTCCATGAAGGGCACAATCAGCTGAGTTTCAGTTTCACTCACTTCTTACGCATATAGCATTCCTGAATTTTCAAGTGGTTTTTTCTTCGCGTTAATCCGGCTTGGGTTGCATTCTCTTCTCCACTGTTGCTTCAATTTTATGTGGGGCCGTAATAAAAACAACCGCGTTTCGTTTACGATTGATTAATACCAGAAGTGCCGCCGGAACCCAATGATCGTAATGAATCACCCGTCCTTCATTAATCAAAAAGCACTACGAAGAAATCAACCAAATTTACTTCGAAGAGGAGAACAGTATCTCATGGACACATTGAATGCGCATATTTCAAGCGTAAAAAAAGGCGAAAGAAACTTTGAAAACGCCTTCCAATCCGTCGCCCGAATGATCCTTGAAAACGGCTTTGAAAAGGTTACGGTCAACGGCAAAACAACATATGATTTTAATATATTCCGAAATGGGAAAAAACACATCGTCGGCATGTTCGATGAAATAAACAGTTTTGTATCCTATGTAAAGGACGCATCCGAAGGCGGCTCTTCCATGGAGATGGCCTACGTCCTGGTTGGCGAACCGGGAAACGGCAAGACCTTCTTTGTGGATTTCCTGTGCAATAAGTATCGCGAGTTTCTAACCCAAAAGAGGAATGGCAAATATACTTTTCGTTTCAAAAACCTTGATCGTTTAGGCACCTATGGTCAAATCAAGGCCATTGAGTCGCAGACCTATGAAGACCCCATGGTTCTTGCCATGAACCTTTTCCCGGAAAACGGCCGAAACCGGGAGTATCTTGCCGCCACATACGGATTTTCAGACAAGGAGCTGGAAAAAATTTACGAAAACTACCGTCCGCTCGGGGCCTGCAGCGGCTATATCTGGAATGACATCCGGAAATACGCCGATGACGATATTGACACCATGCTTGATTTCGTCGAAGTCCTACCCGTGCCCTTGGTGGAAAGCCTGGGCACGATAACGGGAAAATATCCCGCCAAGGATAAAATCACCTCCTCGGCCGTAGACCTGATCGGCGAGGAATCGATTCAACGACTGCTCCATATCACGGACACGAACAACCCTTACCGGTTTGACTTGAGACGGGGGGCGCTTGCCCGGGTCGCCGGCGGCGGCATCCACTTCACCGACGAAATCTATAAAAATAAAAAAGATCTGGTCCAGATTTATCTTGGCGTCATCCAAAACAGGGAAATTGAACTGGATGGATTCAAATGGCCCATTGATACCCTCGTGATTGCCACCAGCAACAATTCTGAATTCAACCAGTTCGTATCAGAAAAAGAGGAAGCCCCCATCGTGGACCGCTGCCGGATCTGTAATGTTTCGCATAATACCAACTACCGGCTTCAAACCGAACTCACCCGCTACGCCATCGGCAGTGAAACCAAAACCACCCTGGCCCGGGAAAACCTGCATCAGGATCCGAACCTCAATCACGCGGCGTCGGTGGCAGTGGTTCTCACCCGGCTTCCCCGAACGGAGAAACTCACCCCCGTTGAAATTATGAAACTCGCCGCCGGTGAGGTGGCGGGCGAGAAAAGCATCAAAACCCTCTCGGAGGTGATCGATTCCTTGAATCAGGTCCCGGATGTGACGCGCCGATTCGGGCAGAAAGGTCTCGGCCAGCGCAACCTGGGCCGGGCGATTCAGCTGATGGTTGAAAGTTCCGAGACCAACGAGGGCCAATGCATGTTCGCCTATGACTTCTTCCGGGCTGTGGAACGGGTTATCCTTGACTATGTATCCGATGCCAATGACCGCGTTAAGTATCTTGAAGACATTAAAATAGCCAAGGGGCTTTACCGGGAACGGATAATGACCGAGATGTTTAACGCCTACATGGACGAACCCCTGGCGATACGCAAGGATGTCCTTAACTATGTCAACATGATCATCGGCATAGATGCCGAGAACCTCGGCCAGGACCTGATGTGGAAATACAAGGATCCGCAGAGCGGTGAACTTCGGGCGATTAAAATTGACGAACGATTTATCAACAGCGTTGAAAAACGTCTCGGCCTGGAAACTTCCGAACAACGGGAAATGTTCCGGACATCCCTACGAAAGATATACGGCCAGAAAATCTCTGTGGACCCCAACTATGATTTCATGGACAACTTCGAGCTGGTCAAAGCAGTGACGGATGTCAGGCTCAAATCCGATATCGCGGGCGCCGGAAGCCTTGTCGGCGCGCTGGCCAACAGAAGCAACGAGGAGAACCAGAAGCTCTACAACCGGATCATCGACACCATGCTCTCCAAGCTTAACTACTGCCAGACTTGTGCGCAGAAGACGATAGAGTATTTCTGCACCCAGGATGATGAAATGTGATGGCAAAGCAAAATGTTCAAGAGACGAACAAATGGATAGTTTCTCAAAAAAACCGGACAAGAAAACCGTAAGGTTGACGCCCCCCGGCTCCGGCTCAGAAATTTTTCAGGGTATTTACGGGCGTTCGGACTTTATTCATCTGCAGGGCGCAAGCCGGCCTTCGGGAGATTTCGATGTTTGCCTGCGCTCGTTAGAAGAGCTGCTCGAGCGCGACAGGCAGCGGGAGAAAGACGGTTTCCCTCGAAAAATCAAAATCGGCCGTTTGGTGCGGCCGGGCACCAAAAATAGGGTAACCGTCGTGCCCACTACCGTAGAGGAAAAGTTCATCCACGATACCATAACCTATAAGGAAGATGAAGAAGGCACCAGCGGGGGTTCAGGCGAAGGTGAAGCGGGCGAGATCATCGACGAGCGTCCCATTGACGATCCCGGCGCCCAAGGAGCCGGAGGCGCCGGTGAGGGGGAAGGCGGTGCCCACGAATTGGAATCCGATGCCTATGAGATCGGCCGCATTCTGACCGAAAAATTCGAACTGCCCAATCTCCAGGATAAAGGCAAAAAAAGGTCTTTGAGCTACTACACCTATGACCTCACCGACAAGCACCGCGGAAGCGGTCAGCTGCTGGACAAAAAGGCCACCCTCAGAAAAATTCTCGAAACCAATATGACACTGGGCGCTGTTCCGGATATCAACCATATCGACACCACCCGCTTTCTGATTGCCCCCCGGGATAAAGTCTTCCGGATCCTTTCGCGGGAAAGGGATTATGAATCCCAGGCGCTGGTTTTCTTCGTCCGTGACTATTCAGGGTCCATGTGGGGGAAGGCTACAGAAATTGTGGTGGCCCAACATGTATTGATCTATAGCTGGCTGCTGTATCAATATGCGCGCCAGGTGGAAACCCGCTTTATTCTCCATGACACCGAGGCAAAGGAGGTTGAGGATTTCTATACCTATTACAGCCTCAGGGTCGCAGGGGGCACGAAGATCGTATCCGCATTTCGGCTGATCAATGACATTATTGAAAAAGAGAGCCTTTACCGGGATTACAATATATATGTGTTTCACGGCACCGACGGAGATGATTGGGATACAAAGGGTGAGGATACCCTGCCGGAAATACGAAAAACCATCGACTACGCCAACCGTGTCGGCATCACCCTTGCGGCCAGTGAAAACAGGGGAACCAGCCGGATGGCATCCTATTTGAATGACTCCCGGCTTATTGAAGAGAAGAGGGCCAAAATACGGCTGGACCAAATTTCCGAAAGTGCCGATGAACAAAGGCTTATTGAAGGCATCCGCCGCCTGACGGCCGAAGATAAAGGCTGAAGCTGAAGGCCGGCCCAAAAAGGGATATTCAATGCAACTGATTGACCAACACACCAAGGGCATAATGGAGGGATGCAAGGAAAGGGCCCGGGATGCAGGGCTTAGTTTTTGCGATGAGAGCCTTGAGTATATCGTCACCAACAGGGATCTGCTGGAACTTTCAGCCAAGTCCATGATACCCAATTTATATGACTACTGGGTTCATGATGTGGATGTTCTGCGGGAAAAGGGGCGATATGAGCTTTACCCGAGCAATCCCTATGAAACGGTCATTAATACGAGGCCCGCCATATCGTATTACAATGACAACAATCCGGACTGGTTGAATGTAATGATTTTTTACCATGTGCTCGCCCACATGGATTTTTTCCAGAATAACATGTATTTCCAGCATACCTGGGCGTACGACTATAACGGCGAGGCCCTTGCCGACAAGCGCCTGATTGCCAGGCTCAGATCCACCCACGGCAGGTGGGTGGATTACGTGATAGAATTTGCCAGGGGCGTTGACAACCTGGTGGGTTATTTTAACGCCCTGTATCAGATCGACCAGCCGGAAAAGCCCGCCCGGGAAAAAATGGTGGACTATTATTTCGATCAGTTCCTCCAGGTCGAAGAGGAATTCACCCAGGTCGACTACCTCAAGGAGATCGATGCCTTTAACCGGTCGGTTCGGGAGGACGGGTCGGAAACAGGCACCGATACATTTTTCATCCAGGTGAGAAGAAAATATCCGGAGTTTGACGAGAAATATAAAAACTGGTCCGAATCCGAAAAGGGAAAAAAACAGCGGAAACAGGATCTCATGGAATTTTTCATGGACCACTCCGATTTTCTGAACAAACAGGAAAACAAATGGATGAAGTCCGTAATTGAGGTGGTCAGAAAAACCAGTCTGTTTTTTCAGCCCCAGATCCGCACCAAAATTATGAACGAAGGCTGGGCGACCTATTGGAATGATCGACTCTTTCTTGAAGATGACCGGATCAACGGGCATGAAATTGATTTTTCCAAGGTCAACAGCCAGGTGGCGGCGCTCTCGCGAATCGGGCTCAATCCTTATGCCTTGGGCCTTCGACTTTTCCAAAACATTAAGGAAAAAGCCAAAGCGGGCAAATACAGCTACGAGTTTGAAAAACTGGTGGATCAGAAGGCACGCCGGGATTTCAACAAAACCAATGGCGACAGTCTTGATTTTATCTTTGCGGTCCGCCGCCATCTTTGCGACGGACTGTTTATCCGAAAGTTTGTCGACCAGGATTTCGTGGATCAGCACAGACTGTTTGTGGCCGGAAAAAAGCTAAACCGAAGCAAACGCACCTGGCAATACTATGTAAAAAGCCGAAAGGCAAAAGACTATCGGAATATGCTTCTGGAAAACCTTTACCATCCGCCCAGCATCCGCTTTAGCGTGGATGCGGGCGGTGTGTTAAACTTGGTTCATGTATTCGAAGGCTACCCTTTGGTAAAGGATTTCATCGCGAACACCATGCTCGGCATCGAATACCTGTGGGGCAAACCGGTAACCCTGGAAACCCATCAGGTCCAGCAGTTCAATAAGACAGATGATAAACAAGAGGAACCGGAAATCATATGGGAGAAAGTCAAATATACCATGGATCAGCGAAAACTGAACATGGAATGGATATAGACGGCAAGCCGGGCAATCTGGAAAAGGCCAGACGGTTTTTGAAAACCATAGACGGCCACCGGATTCCGAGGACCCTTTCATTCGATGAATTTCTCGAACACCTTTATGCCGATCCCCAGAAAATTTTAAGAAATGTTTTTCAGCTTTTCTATGACATGATCAAAACCTATATCGGCGAACGCGTGGATGAGTATTCCGATGACTCGGAGTCCATTCAGTATGTCCATTACGACTGCACAAAGCTGTTCGTGGAAGGTGTGGATTATCCCTTTTTTGCCGACCGCCTGTTCGCCAACCGGCTGGTCAATCTTGTGGAGACGCTCAAACGAAGCGCCCAGCAGAACAAAATATATATTTTCAGGGGGCCGCCCGGCAGCGGTAAAAGCACCTTTTTGAATACCCTGCTGCTCAAGTTTGAGGAGTATACGGGTACCCCTGAAGGCCTGGCCCTTCGAACGGTCTGGAACATTCCCGCACAAGCGATAGGATTTGAAGATGCCGATCAGCCCCCTGAGATCAACCCTGACAAACCTCTGGAGATTCCATGCCCCAGCTACGACCATCCGATACTGCTGATACCCAAGCAATACCGGATGCAGTTTTTCAAGGCCCTGTTCGACGGCCATCCGTTTCTGGAGCAGCTTTTTTATGACAAGGAATACGACTGGATCTGGCGGGCCGAGCCCTGTACGATTTGCAGCTCCATGTATCAGGCCCTGCTTGAGCGGGTAAAGGACAGCGCCAAAGTGTTTCGAATGATCGGCGCCAGCCCCTACCGTTATAACCGGCGGCTTGGCGAGGGGATAAATGTTTTTATGCCGGGAGACAAGCCGATCAAGGAAAACCGGTTTCAAAATGAAGAGCTCCAGAGAAAAATCGATGCGGTTTTGGGCGACAGCAACCGCGTCAAATACATATATTCCCAGTATGCCAAAACCAATAACGGCATTTATGCCCTGATGGACCTGAAGGCCCACAATAAAATCCGCCTCATGGGCCTGCATAACATTATCAGTGAAGGCCTGCACAAAATTGAAGACCTGGAGGAATGCGTTCACCCCCTTTTTCTTGCCGTCATGAACCCGGAGGATTTGAGCAGCTTCAAGGAGTTCCAATCGTTTGAGGACCGTATCGAATACATCAAGGTCCCATACGTCATGGACCTGAATACAGAAGTCGAAATCTATCGCAAAACCTTCGGTGAACAGATTGACCAACATTTCCTCCCCCGGGTGCTCCATAACTTTGCCCGGGTGATTATCTCCTCCCGCTTAAATAAAGAATCTCCCGCCCTCAATGAATGGATCGACTGCCCGGAAAAATACAGCCGATACTGCGACCCCAACCTGCATCTGCTTAAAATGGAAATCTATTGCGGCAATATTCCCAAATGGCTGTCTGAAGAGGACAGGAAGCGGTTTACATCGGACCGGCGCCGAAAAATCATTGCCGAAGCGGAATCCGAGGGCGACAAGGGTATCTCCGGGAGAGAATCCATAAAGATATTCAACGCGTTTTATTCCAGATATGCCAAAAACGGCAAACTCATCAATATGTCAAACCTTTATAACTTCTTTATGAGGGTATATGCCGAACTCATGGAACTCATCCCGGACGGCTTTCTTGACGCATTGATCAACCTTTATAACTTTACCGTCCTCCAGGAGGTCAAGGAGTCACTCTATTCATATAATGAAGACCGGATTTCCTGGGACATTCAAAATTATATCTTTGCCGTCAATTTCGAGCCGGGTACAATAGAGCAATGCCATTTCACCGGCGAACGCCTGGAAATCACCGAAGATTACTTTAAAAATATCGAACAGCGCTTCCTGGGCGTAAGGGAGAGAAGCGTTTTATACCGGGTTTTCCGCGAGGAGACCCAAAAGCGCTATGCCACTGAAACGCTGCCCGGTGAAATCATGCAGGAAGGCCGGGATATCACTGACACCCTCCTCTACCAAAACCTTTACGAGCGATACGTATACAACCTAAAGGAAAAGGTGCTGGATCCGTTCTTAAAGAACGAAAATTTCAGACGGGCGATCAAAGACTTCGGCGAAGAAGAGTTTAAAACGTATGACAAGCGAATCCAGGAAGAGGTTAGCTTCCTGATCAAAAACCTGCAGCAGCGGTGCGGCTATAACCGGGAAGGGGCCAAGGAGGTCTGTATCTATGTGGTGGACAAAAACCTAGCCGAGGATTTTGACGTATCGTGAGTTCTTATCTGTATATCAGACGGGGCGAGGGTACTTTGCATTTCCGGAACCGATTCAAGCAAACTTAAAGCATGCCTGTATCCGCGTTCCCTGCAATCCGTGCAATCCAAATCATACTTGAAACACTCGTGTCGGATGCTTCTCGATATCTGTTCCGCCAGCATATCAAACAATTCGGCAACCGTCTGGCCGATATGATAGCTCAGATTGGCGGGGTCAAGCCTCGCCCGGTTGAAATAGCCGGGAAACAGTATTTCCCGGAATTTATGGATCATCTCAATAACCGCGGATCTCGATGGCAACTGCTCATAGTCAATATGAGAATAACAGCGGGTATCATCGCAGCCATCGACTATACGATTGACCAAGTCGATCAACCGGCTACGGTATTTGGAATAGTGCTCTGTTTCTTCCCGGCAGGTTTTGGCCTTGCCGGCTTCATTCTCTGTTTTCACGGTTGCTCCAGAAAATCCAGTGATAGGCGGTTAGGTATATTTAATAATCTACCATGCTTCCGGAAATTGTCAAAAAAACACTTTGCCACCCCATGCTATTCCTATGCCGTCCTTAAAAGCGGGGACGGCATGGGTGTGTCGCTATTCATATCGGCGGGGCGATTGTCACAAGCACCCGCATATCGGTTTCCGCTTGGATGCCGTGGGGTTCGGCAATATCGGAAACCAGGACATCGCCGGTTTCCGCCGGCATTTCCGCTTCGTCTTTTCCCAGAAACTTACCCTGACCCTCCAAAACGGCAATAGTGAGTTGTCCTTCAATGTCATGGGAATGGACCGGCAGTTTCTGCCCGGCTTTAAAATTGAAATTAATCACCTTGAAGTAGGGGGAATCATGAACCAGGTAGTTATTCGGCGCCTCGTCCTTGAATCCTGCTTCCTGGAACAATGCGTGTCGCTTCATCATGGCGGAACCTCCTTTTTGTAATTCGTTCACCGGGAGCCCAAATTAACAACCATTCTGGAGGCGCCCCGGTTTGAACACGTCTATACCTAATGTCGGCAAGGGATTCTTTGACTTAGGTCAAGCGGGAAAAATTTTTAATTGCCGGGATGCCAGGGATAGTATCCGCCGATAATCGGCCGGCGTATCCATGTCATAGACAATCCCCGGATCATCCACTGGGATTCGGCAGACGCGTTCCGGGTTGGCATGCACCACCCGGTTCAGCGGAATGCCCTTTTGCACGGCATTGCACAAGGTTCGGGGAAAAACGGTGGGATGGCCTCCCCGGCCCTCATAGACGGGAAGGAGTATAGAATCCGGCGCCTTGTAATAGTGAGCTTCCAACGCCGCATAGGTGTTCCGGGATACCAGCGGATGATCACAAAGGGCCACCATGATGCCGGTTACTGATTCAGGCATTATAGACAGGCCTTTGCTCACGGATTCGGCCATATGGCTTTCCAGTTTGGCATTAACAGCAATCCCGACAGGCAAATCCCCTATTACCGGCCTAATTGTTTCCCGGCCTGCGCCAAGCACAACAATAATTGTTTCAAGACCGGCCTCCAGCATCTGGTGGAGGCAAAACCTTACCGCCGGTTTACCCCGCACAGGGAGAAGCTGCTTGCTTTGCCCCATTCGCTGTGACGCCCCGGCGGCCAGCAGTATGGCCCCCAGTTTTGCGGCCATGAAGCCTCCTTTGTTCGATCAATTCGCCCACAATGCTAACGGCGATCTCGCGGGGGGTCATCGCCCCGATATCCAGCCCAACCGGGGTGTATACCCGCTCACATTCATTATCCGAAAACCCGTCCGCCCGAAGTTTTTCAAAAAATGACGCCCGCTTGCGCTTGCTCCCCAAAAGCCCTATGTATGGCGCATCGGTTTTAAGCGCCTTTTCCACAGCGGTTAAATCCTGAGCATGCCCCCGAGTACAGACAACAACCAATGTATTTACGTCCACGGGAATCTCCAAAAACGCGTTCTCAAAGGCGCAGGCCACTACCGAATCCGCATCCGGCAGCATTTCCGGACTGAGATAATCCTGTCGGTCGTCCATTACCGTTACGGAGAATCCCGCGTAAGCCGCCAGATGACAAACCGCCTGTCCCACATGGCCTGCGCCGCATACAATTACGCGTGGAGCCGGGAGGATTGGCTCTATATAAAGACTAACGCTGCCGCCGCAAGCATATCCGGCCGCTTCCGTCAGTTCAATGTGGATCAGGCGCGGATCGCCTTCAGCCATGATTCGAAGGGCCTTATCCGCCGCCTCCTTCTCCATGGTGCCCCCGCCCACGGTACCGATTGTGGTCCCATCTTCGCCAACGAGCATTTTGGCGCCTTTCTTGGCCGGCACCGAGCCCTCGCTGTCCACTACAATAATCAAGGCGCAGGGGTCTCCCTTCTTCCGCCGCGCTTCTAATGCTTCAAATACGTTTGTCTCACCTAACGGCATTCAGCTCCTCTTCTATTACCCCCTTAAAAAGATCCAGCTTATAGGTATTTTCGGGCAGCGGGTCGGCGCCCTCAGCAACCGCCTGAGCGGCCCTTTTAATGGTTGCATCATCAAGGGTCTTGCCGCGGATGGCATTCTCCACGGATTGAGCTCTCCAAGGCACCGGTGCGGCTCCGGATAAAACGACCCGACCGTCGATAACCCGATCGCCGTCCATTTCCAAAGCGATAGCTGCTCCGGCAAGCGCAAAATCCCAGGATCGCCTGGCCCGGACTTTACGATAGGAGCTACGCATATTACCCGCCGGTCTCGGCAATTCAATATAGGTAATCACCTCCCCCGGCTTTAGCACGGTTTCCACCTGCGGATTTTTTCTTGGCAGCACATGAAAGGTTTCCACCGGCAGCGTCCGCTTGCCATCCGGCCCCATGGTTCGAACCTTTGCCGCTAGCGCCGCAAGCGGCGGCGCCGTATCTGAAGGATGCGTGATTATGCAGATCCGGTCATGCCCGAATATGGCATGGAACTGATGCTCTCCGCCCAGCGCGTAACAGATATCCCCGCCCTTTCTGAGGCAGTTAAACTCCCCTCGGTAATACCAGCAGCGAGGCTTCTGGCAGAGATTGCCGCCGAGCGTTCCCTGGTTTCGAAGCTGGGGACTGGCCACTTCCGATGCGCCCTGGGCAAGGCACGGGTATTTTTTTAGGATCATCGGATTTTCGGAAACTTCCGTAATGGTGGTCAACGCACCGATGATCAAACCGCCGTCTGCGGTCTCCTTTACCCCTCGAAGATCATGTAATGCGCTTAAACTTACGACTTTGTCCACATCCATAATGCCATCCCGCAGGCATCCGAGCAGGTCGGTGCCCCCGGCATGTATGGCGGCCCCTCCAGCGCTCAGGTGTTTTACGGTATCCTTTAGCGTTTCCGGCCGGACATAAGAAAATTGTGGTAGCACAGCTTATCCCTCCTTCCTTGCCGCAAGGCGACGGCACATTCCCATCGGACTGACCGGCGCGTTGGTAAACCGGATGCCGGTTGCCATATAAAGGGCATTGGCAATCGCCGAGGCCGTTGGAATGGTAACCGGCTCACCCAGTCCCTTTGTGCCGGTATTGTTGGCCTCCGGGTCATCAATTTCAATGGGCAGGCTCTCCATGTCCACGGGTACGTCAAGGGCCGTGGGGAGTTTGTAATCATGCCAGTTCCGGTTGCAAAGTTTTCCCGTTTGTTTACCGTCAAGCTGCCTGAACTCGGTCATCCCAAAGCCAATACCCATGACGATGCCCCCGAAAACCTGGTTGTCATAAGTCAACCGATCAAGCACACGGCCGCTGTCATGCGCTCCCAGAAAGCGAAGAACTCTCATTTCACCGGTTTTCGTGTTGACCTCAACCTCGCAAAACTGGGCGCCAAATGGATTGACCGTTTTTGTTCGCGGATTGGGGCCCCGGTAGCCCACCCCAACGACAACGCCCCGCTTCTTCAGACGACCCACATCCGTCACCCTAATCCGCTTGCTTTTGTCTTTTCGCCAGACGATTTCAGTTCCCTCATAATCAAGCTCGGCTGTCCGCACATCCAGATCTTCCGCAGCCATCTCAAGAATCTGTCTTTTAACATCAATGGCCGCATTCCGCACCGTGGGCGACTCCGTGGGAACCGTCTTGCTGCCACCGCTGGGCGTGGCATACTGGGTGGTACCCGTATCCGCATGCTCGATCTGGATGACTTCGGGCTTAACCCCCAATTCCTCTGCAGTCACCAATGCCATCACTGTTTTGGTGCCGGTACCGATGTCACTCGCACCCATATTCAGATTCACGGATCCGTCCCGAAAAAGCTTGATAATCACTGTGGAAGGCGGCCCGCCGCCGCCCACGTACCAGACGCAGGCGCCCATCCCAACGCCGCGCTTGATATGGGAGGCCGATTGATTCTGTTCTTTGGCGCGCTTAAGCGCATTCTTCCAGCCGAACTGCTGAGCCCCCCGCTCTATGCATGCCTTAAGGCCGGTAGTGGTATAAGGCTCGCTCCGCCCCTGGCTGATGGCGGGAATATTTTTAAGCCGCAGTTTAACAGGATTCATGCCGATCTTTTCGGCCAGGGCATCCATCATCTGCTCAAGCGCCCAGCTGCCCTGCGGATGGCCGGGCGCGCGGAAGGGTCTTGCGGTTCCGGCGTTGATGTAGACATCCTTTGATCTGCACCTGACATTATCACACTTATAAAGGTCCCGAACCAGCCAGTCCACGAGTGCCGTACCGCCGCCCGGATAGGCCCCGCTTGGTCCGATGCACTCGAATTCAAACGCGGTAAGCGTACCGTCACTTTTTACTCCGGCTTTTAACCGCATGGTGTTGGCCGGACGGTTGCCGACGCAGAGGTAGGTTTCCTCGCGGGTCAAAATCATCTTGACCGGCCGGGCCGCCTGTTTGGCCAATAGCGACGCAAGCACGGTGTATTTACCCGGCTTCAGTTTGCTGCCAAATCCGCCGCCCATATAGTGGCCGATTACCCGGACTTTGGAAAGCGGTATGCCAAGCACCTCCGCCACATTGGATTGAACGGCGTATACCCCCTGGCTCGACTCCCAAATGGTCAACCGATCTCCGTCCCAGTTGGCAACGCAACCGTGAAGCTCCATCGGGGTGTGTATCTGGCACGGGGTTTCATAGGTCTCTTCTAAAACCGCATCCGCCTCGGCAAACCCCCTGGAAATGTCTCCCCGTTCATACTCATCCATACCTGCCAAGTTGCCGCCATCGTGGACTTTTGGCGCACTTTCCGACAACGCCTCTTTATAATCCGCTACATACGGTAGTACCTCATATGCGACCTCAATGGCGTGCGCCGCGTCCCATGCCTGATACCGGGTATCCGCCGCCACGGCCGCCACAACCTCTCCCTCAAACCGGCAATGGCTGTCAAAAAGCGGACCGGTATAATTGCGGTATTTCCAATTCAGTCCCTTGACTTTCGGAGAAACCCCGGTAATTACCGCCCGTACCCCCGGCATGGTCTTGGCCCGGCTGGCATCCACCTTCTTGACTTTTGCATGCGGGTGCGGGCACCGCAGAATGGCGCCGTAAACCATGTTGGGCAGCTTGATGTCAGACGGATAAACCGCGGTCCCGCTGACCCGTTCATAGGCGTCCACCCGCGGGATGCGTTTGCCCACGACATCGGTCTGTTTCCAGAATGCCGGCTTATCGCCCGGCGCCGGGGTCTCGGGCACAGGCAGCCCCTCAGTGTAATAAACATTGCTGTCTTCAGCCATGCTCCCCCCTACTTTGTTTTGAGTCCAGCCGCCCTGCTGGCGGCCCGGAAAATATGATTATATGCGCCGCACCGGCAGAGGTTTCCGGAAACGCCTCTCCGGATTTTGTCCATAGAGGGTTTCAGGGTCTTCCGCAAAAGCCCCTCGACGGCCATCATCTGGCCGGACGTGCAGTAACCGCACTGGAATGCATCCTCCTCCAGAAACGCGGTCTGCACCGGGCCAAGTTCCTCGCCCATCATCAGCCCTTCAACAGTTGTAATCCGACGGCTTTCGGCTTCCACCGCCAGCGTCATACATGCATAGCGCGGGATATCGTCGATAAGCACCGTACATGCCCCGCATTCCCCTCGGCCGCACCCCTCTTTTGTACCGGTCAGGCCGATCGTCTCGCGCAGAACGTATAACAGGGTCCAGCGGGGCTCGACCAGAACCGCATGATTCACCCCGTTAATATTAAGATTGATCTTTACGGTATCGGTTGCATCGAGTATTTTTGCCGGCGGTTCCGGCTTTGAGCCTGCAGCCATTGCCGCCCCTGACAAAGAGGCCCCCACCGCCCCGGTACCCATAATCTGCATAAACCCCCTTCGGGTCATGCCTTGTTTGCCGGTCCCTTCATTATCGCGATGTTCCGAGCACATAAACACCCTCCCGGTTGATTGGTGGAATGGTCGGTTTTGATAACCGCCTGATTCATATAACGACATCACCGAAAAAACATACGTCATGAAATTAAAAAATTGAATAAATTATAATATAACCCGCCCCTGCCGTGAATACATGAAAACCCGTATTTCTCGGTCAAATTTACAGTAATGTGATAATAAACTTAAAATCCCTGCGGCCAGTCCGATGTAAACGACGGACGGGATTGTCAAACGACAATTTTCTTGACATAGATTGACGCCGTTTATATCCAAGGTTGATGGCTTAGTAAAAAAACTTTTTACGAGACCGTCAGCGTTGGAGAGCCGTAAAAAATTATTTTCCTCATGATGAAGGGTAGTTGATGCAGGAATTTCTGGGATCAATCAGTGGATTCGTTTGGGGGCCGGTAACCATCATCCTCCTGGTGGGAACCGGGGTTCTGATCACACTTGTTGTTAAGCTTATCCAGTTGCGCAAGTTCGGATATGCATGGAAACTGATCTCCGGCAAGTATGACGACCCCCGGGATAAGGGGGAAATCACACATTTTCAAGCCCTTAGTGCAGCGCTTTCCGCCACCATCGGCACCGGAAACATCGCCGGGGTGGGCACCGCCCTTGCTCTTGGCGGACCGGGGGCGGTTTTCTGGATGTGGATCACCGCGGTATTTGGCATGGCCCTCAAATACGGCGAATGCCTGCTTTCATTGAACTACCGGACCATCCATCCAAATGGGGTTGTCGGTGCCGGTCCGATGTACTATCTGGAAAAAGGGCTGGGGCAGAAATGGCTCGGGGTTCTTTTCGCCATATTCGCCGCCGTGGCCTCCTTCGGCATCGGCAACATGGTCCAGGCCAATTCCGTGGCCGAACCGGTCCAGACCTATTTCGGCATACCCAAGCTAGTCACCGGTCTAATTATCGGAATCCTTGTCTTCCTGGTCATTGTGGGCGGAATCAAGCGTATCGGGCAGGTGGCCAGCCGACTGGTCCCGGTAATGGCTGTCTTCTACGTCGTTGGGGCGCTGGTTGTGATATTCGCGAATATCGGCGAGGTGCCGGCCGCCTTAGGCAGAATCTTCAGCGACGCTTTCACCGGCACGGCCGCCACAGGCGGATTCGCCGGTGCGGCTGTATCCCAGGTCATCCGCTTTGGCGTGGCCCGGGGCGTCTTTTCCAACGAGGCCGGGCTGGGCAGCGCACCGATTGCCCATGGCGCCGCAAAGACTAAAGAGCCGGTGCGCGAAGGCTTGGTTGCCATGCTTGGGCCCTTTATCGATACCATCGTTATCTGTACAATGACCGCCCTGGTGATCATCCTTACCGGCGCGTTTTCCACCGGTGAAACCGGCGCGGATCTAACGGCCAAGGCCTTTAACATGGGGCTTCCCGGACCGGGGGGCTACATTGTAGCCATAGGTATCATCTTTTTCGCCTTTTCCACAGCCATTAGCTGGTCCTATTATGGCGACCGGTGCATTGACTATCTCTTCGGAGAAAAAATGGTCATGCCCTACCGGCTTCTGTACTGTATACTGCTGCCAATCGGTGCCTACGTTAAATTGGCGACGGTATGGACCATATCGGATATCTTCAACGCACTCATGGCCTGGCCCAACCTGATCGGTCTCATCTGCCTGACACCGGTCATCATACGCCAGACCAGAGAGTACTTCAGCGATCCCACGCGGGTCTATCCGAATATTGTTTAGTCCCTTACAAATTCCCTGCCGGAATAATAATATTTCATTGGCTTATAATGCATTAACATCTCGATAGCGCACCGGTTGCAGTTGACGCAGGTGATGACATCCCCTTCTTTTTTTTCCATTAAATTAACAAGGTTGGGTTGCCTGATAAAAGGCCTGGAAAGAGAGATAAAATCGGCCTTTCCGTTTTCAATGGCTTTTTCCATGATCTCCCGTCTGCGCATGCCGCCCACGGCAATAACCGGCGCTTTAACATTTTTTTTGATTTCCGCCGCATATGGTAAAAAATAGGCCTCTTCAAAATCCGCCCACCGCCGAAGGGAATTTTCCAAGAACCGCATCAGAAAGCGCTCCATTACATTCAGCCGCTGCGCCATAAGATCTGTGGGCAGATCGCCTCTTATAGTGGAAAGACCTCTTTCGGCGATGCCTCCGCTCACCTCAATCGCATCAATCCCCATTAAATCCAATTTCTTACAGACTTCAACGGCTTCTTTAAGATTAAACCCGCCTTTTATACAATCATCCGCATTGATTTTAATGAGAATGGGGTAATCGGAGCCCACTTCATCACGAATCTTTTGATAGACTTCCATGAGAAAACGGGCACGGTTTTCAAGAGAGCCTCCCCATTGATCCTTTCGGCGGTTCGTATGGCCTGAGAGAAATTGATTGATCAGATAGCCATGCGCCGCATGAATTTGTAAACCGTCAAAGCCCGCTTTTTGTATTCTTTTTGCGGCGTCCACATAGCTGCCAATCGTTCCTTTGATTTCATCAACCGTCATCCCTTTCGGTTTTACTAAACTGAGCATATCTCTCACGGGTGAAGGGGCAACAGGCTTTGTTTTGAAATATTTAGGGTCACGCTGTCTTCCTGCGTGGTTAATTTGGGCCACTATTCTCGCTCCATGAATGTGTGCCGAATCAACCACAGGGCGCAGATCCTCTATCAGTTCATCTTTATCAATGGTTACGTTGTAAGGGTATGCTCTCCCGACTTCGTTTACATAAAAATTTCCCGAAACGATTAAACCTACTCCCCCTTTAGCCAACCTTTCATAAGCATTTTGATATTGATCCGTGACACGGCCCCCTTCGGTGGCTAAAAATTCTGCGGTCGCGGAACGCACAAACCTGTTTTTCAAATTCATAGGGCCAATTGATCCAGATTTAAAAAGAGATGACATTATTATTCCTTTTTCTTATAAAAAATTATTACGAGCCATTACCACCTATAAAGCTTTTTAATGATTTCAGCCGAAAACGGATTCCCATGGGCAGGGTAGATCTTCTTAACCCCTCTATCCAGCAGTAGCTTCCAGCTATTCTTTACCTCCCGCATATCGTCGGCAAATATAGGCAGACCAGGGGTGAGACGCAAAGGAAAGGCGTTCATTGCCAAATCACCGACAAATGCCTCCCCTGTGTCCAACAGGATACTCACAGACCCGGGAGAATGGCCGGGGGTTGGTACAACTTTTCCGGCAATCCCGAATCCATCCAAAGGAAAATCCTTATCATCCAAAACAATATCAACATCAGTTGCAGGTATATCTACGTGGGGAACAGACATTGCCAAAATTCCTGTAACAATCCGTCCCCACAGTGTTACCCCCGGGGCCAAAGGTTTTAGTGACTTTTCAAGCCAGTCTTTTTCCCGCTTGTGCATAGCCACTTTTGCCCCGGTGATATTTTTGATGTCCTTTGCCGAGCCTATATGGTCCCAATGCCCATGGGTTAAGATTAACAATCTGATGCTTTCAGGCGTTACTGAATTTTTTTTCAAGCCCTTGATTAAGGTCTTTATTTTCTTGGGCGCGCCGCCATCTATCATGATAACCCCTTCGCATTTGACAATATAGGTTCGGTCAAACCCCAAAGGGATCGTGAAAATACTCGTGTCCATAATTCGTTATTCTTGGGTTAACTGTTTTGAGTACGCGCCCCGGCGATCGATCGGGCCGCCATGCGACTGGTCAGAATGCAGTTGGAGATGAACAGCCCTTCCAGCGAGCGCCTGCCGTTGCTTCCACCTCCCCCGAATCCGGCGGCCTCGCCAACCGCATAGAGGCCGGGAACCGGTTCCCCCTGGACATCCACCACCCGGCTTTCCAGGTCTGTCTGGATCCCTCCCAGCGATTTACGGGTGAGGATATGCGCCCGGATGGCGATTAGGGGAAGAGACTTAGGATCCATAATTTTGCTGAACTTGCAGGTCCGGATCTTGTCGCCCCGGAAATTTCTGAACTGGGCAATGCGCCGCAGTTGATCATCAGCATAAAAGGCGGGGCCGCGATCAATCTGCGCATCATATTCGGCGATATCCCGGCAGAGCGTTCCGGGATCGACATCCTCGGAGCCGGTCAGTTCATTCATCTTCGCCGCCAGTTCCTCCACGGAATTTGCGGTGAGGAAATCCGGACAGTCACTGATCATTTCATCAAGCAGGTCTTTCTGGCCGAACACGATCGCCTTGATCAACCCCGGAATATCCTTGTCACGGATGGCCGGGTTATGCTCAGCCCCGGAAATCGCCAGCTCTTTTAAAGCGATTTTCCGGTTAAGGATGAGCCAGGAATATTTTTTCTGCTGCTTACAGACCTGGTGCCAGAGGAAACGGTTGTCGTAATAGCCAACCAAGGGCTGCGGTCCGATCCGGCGTCCTTGATAGTCCATCCAAAGCGCGGAACGGAACGGTATGAGAGAAAGTCCGTGGCCTTCAAACCTGGGATTCGGATGGGTAACGCCGCCGGGATAGTTCCACAGGTGCTGAAGATTGGCTACAACCCCGCCCACCTCCATGGTTTGATCATGCAGTTCGCCGTTACAGTAAGGATGGGTTCCGATAAAGATCCTCTCCGGCGGCTCGCTCAGCTCCGGCGGCCAGTTTTTACGGATTCGCTCCAGGTCGCCTCCGATTCCTCCGGTAGCGATGACGATGGCATCCCCTGAGGCGCTGAAGCGTTCCCCGGTCGCTTCTATCACGCCGGAGCATTCATTTATCCGGGAGCCGGATTTATTGAAATGCCGGACATAGTGCCCGAAGTGGAGCTGCAACTTGTCTTCGTTCGGATGATGGGTCAGCCGATCGATAAGCTTTCGTGTCAGCTCATAACCAGTCCCCCAAATGACATGGTATCGGGGAAGCGTGTTACCGGGCGCATATAGCCCTCTTTCGACCCATACCACCTGGGGCAAAAATTTGACCCCTTTTTCGCGAATCCAGCCGTAGATATCGGACCGGCAGGTATGGCAATAAAGTTCCGCCCACTTCCGGGGGAACACATCACTCTCCGACAGTTCCGAATATCTCAGCCAGTCGGAAAGAAACAGGTCCTCTGAATCGGCGATTTTGCACCTTTTTTGTTCAGGCGTATTGATCAGGAGCATGCCCCCGAAGGCGGTAATGGCCTGGCCCCCAAAGTTTTCCCGACTGTCCCTGTCCATCAGGATGACACGCTTTTTGTGTTCGAGGAGCTCCAAGGCCGTTGTGATACCTGCAATCCCCCCGCCGATGATGACGGCATCCGCCCGGTATTTTTTTTCAGATGGCACTATCCGTCTCTTTTGTCATCTTTAACCATCGACATGCCTTTGTCGAAGGCGACAAGATTCTTTTCCACCTTATCGGCGGACAGCCACCGGGCGATCACGGTTTCGAACAGGTCCCGTTCCAACGGCAGATCACCGGTGCCGGCCAGGGCGCCGATAAGCATAATATTGCTGAAAATCGGGTTTCCCAGCTTCACAGCCGCCTCCGTCGTGTTCACAAACCATGCCTGCCCCGACAAATCGGACAGCCATTCCTTGTGCTGCTCCGCGCTCGGATAGGTGAAATCGCCGCAGATCACGTTCACCGAATGAATCGGCCGCATATTACAGATCACCTTAACATCGGGATTCCCAAGTTCACCCAGTACCCGAATGGCTTCCGCCGGTTCCATGGCGACGATCATGTGCGCCCGGCCTTTGGGAATCTGGGGGGAAAATGCGATCTCTTCGGAAATTCGCAGATCGCTCCGAACAGATCCCCCCCGCTGGGATGCGCCGAAAGTCTCCCCGATGGTAATCCGGTAGCCATGAATCGAGAGCATATTGCCGATCACGCGGGAGGCCATCACATTGCCCTGCCCCCCTACCCCGGTGATCACCAGGTTGTATGGGTTATGCTTCAGGGGTGTCATCAGGCCACCTCCTTTCCGTTGGCAGCCAAGGGTGTTTTCCGGATTGCATTGGCCGGACAGATGGAGGCGCATACGCCGCATCCGGTGCACAGGATCGAATCTATCCGGGCCGTTTTACTCTCCTGGTCCCAGACAAGCCCCGGGCAGCGGAAAATGCGGGTACACAGCCGGTTGCAGCCGCACTCCTCGCCTATACACAACTCCGTATCAACGCTCATCTCAAACTTCTTTGACCATTTTTTTTCAGGGCTTAACGCGCACACCTGCTTGAGGACCAGCACCTTGGCCCCTTCTTCTTCCAGAAGCTGAAACAGGGCTTCCTGGGTCGCTTCCACTTCAAAGGGATCTTCGACCCGGACCTTGGCGCCGATGGCCTCACAAACTTTGGCAATGTCTATGGACTTGGCGACATCGCCCATGGCGTTCTTTTCAATCCCCGGATGAGGCTGGAATCCGGTCATTGCGGTTCCGCTGTTGTCAAGCACCACCATGATCATGTTCGACCCGTGGTGAACGGCATTGACCAGTGCGGGTATGCCGGTATGAAAAAAGGTGGAATCTCCGCAGACGGATAATACCGGCTGCTCCATGCCAAATCGGTCGAGCTTGCCGAATCCACTGGCCAGTCCTGTTCCCGATCCCATGGAATGCGCTGTCTTTAGTGTGCCGAAGTTGCTTGGCGACAGCCCCATGGTATAGCAACCCACATCGCCGCACACAAATCCCTGCCGGTTATCCATCTGAAGCACATTTTCAATGGACCAGAGCGACGCCCGATGGGGGCATCCGGGACAGAATGTCAAATCCCTTGCTGGAGCGCCGAAGAATACCCGCTCGTTGACCTTTTTTTCGTATTCTTCGGACCTTTGGTCAACGCTTGTGCCGGTAATTCCGGCCAGGGCTCCGGCGACCACGTCCGGACGCATTTCGCCGTGAGAGGGAAGGGTCCCGTCACGCTTGCCCAAAATAGGCTTGATGCCGATCTCCGAAGCTATTTCATAGGCCAATACCTTGAGGTTTTCCTCCATAAACGGCAGGACCTCCTCCACCACTAAAATTTGCCCGGCCGTTTGCAGGTGTTTTTTAATCAGTCGCTTTGGCAGGGGCCAGGTGGTGGTCAGCTTCAATATCCCCGCGCGGTTCTGCAAATCCAGCATATGAACGGCTTCGATGCTGTAAAAGGTACAGGCGCTGCTTGTGATGATGAGGACATCGGGGTTCTCCGGACCGGTGTAGCTGTTGAACGGACAGCCTTCATACCGTTCGGCGGCCTTTTGGAGTTTTTCCTGGAGCTGCGGGTGTTTGAAGGCAATGGGGAGGCTTATTACCGAGCCGGTCATCTGATCCAGAATGAAGCCGTCGTGCCGGAATGCCGCCTTTCTTTCGGTTTCCGGCAACTCATCCAGGACGACCTGGCCGCTGGCATGGGAAAGCCGGGTAGTACCGCGAATAAAAACAATGCTTCGAAGTTCCTCGGATAACTCAAACGCCCATTTAATTAGATCCTTGGCATCCTGGAAGCTGCCGGGTTCCAGAAGCGGGATCTCCAGCATCTGGGCAAAATGCCGCATCTCGGCCTCATTCTGGCTCGAATGGGCGTTTGGATCGTCGCAGGCGACGATGACCATGCCGCCCCGCGTCCCGGTTAAGGCCAGGTGCAGGAGAAAATCGGATGCCACGTGGACGCCGTTCATTTTCATGGTACACATGGACCGGAGTCCGGCCAGGGAACCGGCGGCCGCGACTTCCGCGGCCACCTTTTCATTGACCGACCACTCCACGTATATGTCCCGGTCTTTGGCAACCCTGCTCAGGCTCTCGATGATCTCCGAAGAGGGTGTGCCCGGGTATCCTGCGACCACGTTAACGCCGGCCTCAAGGGCGCCGCGGGCAATCGCCTCGTTCCCCATAAACAGACGCTGATCGCCTTTCTTTCCTTTAAGTATCGCCGACATTATCCTCCCCCGATTCGATATTCATTTCTTTAAGTATGGTTGGACTCACGCGAAGCGCGGCATGTCCGTCATCTTTATTGTTCAGGCAGCCGTCTTCCATTGCCTGCCGGAACGCCCTGGCTTTTTTATTTCCGGCCGCCATGGAGAGGTGTTCAAAGCTTTCCTTCGGCATCTTATCTGTAACCAGGAACCCGGATGCCTCGGCTTTCGATATGAGTTCCGCCCCTTTCTGCGTCCGGATGATCAGCGTGTTCCACCCGGGGCTGCCCTCCAAACCGCCTACGGAAACGTCGGCCCATTCGGCCGTCATATCCGGACAGACCGAACAGGCGCGGGGGATCATGGGCCGGATTTCGGAAAGGGGGAGCTCAATTTCGTCATCAACCGTGGTAACTGTCAGGACTTCCGCGGGCGGCGGGGGAATATCCAGTTTCTTTATTTTTTCGACATCAATCCTTGCTGACAGATATTTCAGAAGATCCCGGGCATCCAGCGTCCATGTACAGAACAGGCCGACGGTCAAGCCGGCGGTGTCTTCAAAATCTTCCCTGTCCAAGGGATTGGTTCGGATTTTCGCAATAGCGGTCAACTGGCAGGGGGTCCCCACTATACCCACCCGCTTGTAACCCAGTTGCTTGGATTTATTAAACATTGATACGGTAGGGGCGGTTACGTATTTCGAAGATGCGAACCGGGTCACATCGCCGGGTTCCGTAATCAGCTCCGGAACCGGGATCAACCCTTTCCAGTCAGTAAGCACCGCCGCGTCGATCTGCCTTTCCATCAGTGCATGGGTCATCAGCGCTGAAACCGTGCCGCCGGATTGGAAATTGCCCGGAATCATTTCAGGACCCGCCTTTGAAATCACCACGCTCTGATATGAACCCAGGGGACTTCCTTCATATGCCTTCCCGAACATGAAACTTGAAAGCTCATCCAGGTCCACCTCGGCTTTCGGGCAATGGGCATGGCACCGGCCCTCCTGTCTGGTGCAGGAAAAAAGCATACTGGTCCTGCCTTTATAACTCTTAAAATAGGGACATATCTCCGTGCAGGCCCCGCAGCCGATACAGAGATCCTTCTTTAAAACATCCGCCAGCAGTTCATTGGGGCCAAAGACTTGCATTGGACCACCTCCTGATCAGTGCTTTAACAAAGGCGATTCAGTTCCGCCGATTCCGGGGTTTATGGTCGGTTGGTTCAACTTCTTCAATAAAATAAGCAGGGTAACAAAAGATAAGAACGGGGGCGAAGTTGACTCCAAGAGTAAAGGTTTTAGCCTAACCTGATTAAATTAATAGTTATTTAATACTGCTATTTATTTTGTGTGTCAATGGTTTGCTAACTGCCGTTTATTTTAGTTGTTTAATAAAATCTTTGTAATAAGGCGATTAATCTTCCTGGGATGATCGATCATGACAAAATGTTTGCTGTTTTCGATTTCTTTGATGGTGATCAGGGGGTCAATGGCAAGTTCTTGTCGATGCTTGGGCAGAAGCTTAACAAGGTCGCCGGCCCCCCGGACATACATAACCGGCTGGTCCGTCCGGGTTAATCGTTTTGCTAAATCGCCATGGCTATCGATATGATTAAAAAAGGCTTGGATGAGCCGCTGCGCCACATGTTTCGGGGTTTTTTGGGCTTCTGCCACTAAATCGTTAATTTTATATTTTTTTTCATCGATGAAAAAGGGCTCAAATGAAGAATACATCATCTGGTAGGATATCAACGTGCCGACCTGCCCAATTATCGGAACTCTGCTGATTCTGTCATAGAAACGCGTATCCGAATCTTCAGATTTTCGGCTAAACGACGGCGACAAAAGCATCAAAGGCCCTTGGTATCGATCATTGACAGCCACTTCAATTAACACGTTGGCAAAAAAGCTATGCCCGACAATCAGGTCATATGACTCAAGTTCATTTAAATCGCAGACTTCCCTGGCATAACTCTCGATGCTGAAATTAAAACCTTTTTCAACCGGCAGCCCCTTGAAGCCAGGCGGATTTCCGGCAACAAGTTGAATTCCGATGGCTTGGAGGGCCATGTCATTGAGCATATCCTGGTAAATTACATCCGTGCACAGAAAACCGGGCAACAGCAGAACCCGATATTTTGTTTTGACCGGTTGATTTTCGACCAAAAACCAGCCGTTTTGAAAGCGGGTTTGGATGTGGGGGTGTCTGGTGTATGGGTCTGAGATATGATAAGAACTTGTCCGGGCGCAGCTGCAGAACATGGCCAGGCAAAAAATGATCAGAATCGATAGCCTCGTAAAACGCATAAACCAAATATATCACCTTTCAATAAGTTTTGGGGATTTTTAATTGAAGACCCCCCCGGGCCAAGGGCCAAGGCCCGGGACCGAACCTAAAAGTAACTTTTACTGCCGGGTAAAGGCACTGAGGCACTGAGGCACTAAGGCACTGATGGAAAAATAAAATCTCAAATCTCAAAAAACAAACAATACCCAAATTCCAATGACCAAAATTCAAAACAACGGCGCGTTCCAAAAAAGAGGAGTTGTTTTAAAAATTGGGATTTGATTTTTGGAATTTGTTTGAAATTTGAATACTGTAATTTGGGGTTTAACCATGAACCATGAACCATAAACCTTGTACCTTTCACCTTAAACCTTGTACCTTAAACCTTAAACCTTAAACCTTATACCTTATACCTTATACCTTATACCCTAAACCTACACCTTAAATTTGTATATCAAGTTGGACTTTTTGCACTGCCATTCTTATTATTTAATTTTAATGATGGATAATTTTTAATGCTGAGCACAGGAGGACCAAGCCATGAACAAAAAAGAGTTGTGCGACAAAATTCGCGAGCTTTATCCCGATATCGGCGAATGTGGGATCGATGTCGATGTCAGTTATAATAATGACCAGAATCGATGGGAGGTGGATTTAACAAAAGGCCGGCATCACCTGAAAACATATTTGGAAGACGGGGATGCGGAATCCTGTATGCAAGGCCGGCAATGTGTGAGCCTAGGCATCGAAATAGCCCAATTAAGAAACAATATTGAACAAATGAAGTAGTATTCTTGATCTTGAACTGCTTACTTGGCCATCCCAAAATTAAAATTTTACGGGACCGTCATGTATAGAAATTAACCCAAAGCAAAGATGGATTGAGGGGCGTTTTACCAATCTCATCATAAAGGGACTTTTCCGGTTCAGCGCTCAGCAGGTTAAGGGATAGAAATGGAAATAGCAGTATCCTCCCGGATCACTGTACATGAGCTCGGTGTCCGCCAAACACGCTCCTATCATCTTTTGGGCCGTCTCCTCGTAATCCGGCAATTTTTCCTCTTCACCTTTGCATTTCATACAAAGGGGCTGATGATCATAAACTGAAAGGATGCGCTTGTCCTCAGGTTTCAGGCTGGTACCGCACCTCCCGCATTCCAGAGCGCAACTCAAGGCTTCTTTCCACTCTTCAGCCATTGTAACCCCCATGAAAATCAACTAGTTGGATCAACTGCGAATCAATGATGCGGCCCGCCGATGGCGGCCACAACCATTCGCCTCACTTTTTCACTATTAAAAACTTAAGCATGCAGATCATCGGAGGCAAGCCGCGCTGAAAGATTTCAGTTAACGATCAAGGTCATTTTTCAGCTTCCACCCTTGGCCGCTTAGCCCATCATAGGCGACCATCCCACCGGCTCAACAGACATTGCGATCAAAAATTTGACAAATGGATGCAAGCCTCTAGATTAAAAAAAACACACATAAACTATAACTAACAAGAAAGGAGACCACTTATGGATGCGAAATCATACTGCGATACCATCAATCACCAGCTCACCGGATGGAAAGCCGCCATATACGATGCTCTTCTGGCTACAAGAAAACTGGAAGGAGAAGACAAGAAGAAGGTGCAGCCTGTCATAGAAAGCCTGAACAAAATTGTTACCGAGCTTAACCAAAGCCTTGAACAACTGAGGTCCGAATGCCCGGCAGACTGGTCACCTCAGAAAAAAACCATCGAAAACAAGCTTGAAGAGCTGAAAACAACCTTTGAACAGCTCTCCGATAAAATGGACAGCATTATGCCGGATACAACCGCATGGGTTTAACCAAAGCACCCCGGCAGTGAATTAAGATCGCTGCCGGGGGAGCTTTTGTTTAAAAACATCACATTTTACTCCCCGCCTATGGTTCCCAAGCCATCTCGTCTTCTGTAGCCTGCGATAAAACCCGGCAGCCGCAGCTTTGCATTAAAATCTCCCCACGCGGGCCCGTACGTGCCCGCCGCCCGACCCGGTAAGAATATAATAAAAATTAAACAATTACTCTCTCAATTGAGCGGCCAGGGCCTTTATTTCCGTTAAATCCCGCTGCATAGCGCTCCATCCATACCAGATGGTGTAATCGGGATTGGCATGAAAAGCACCCTGGAAGGTACGCATTCGGTGTTTTAAGAACATGATGAAAAGCTTCTGCTCAATCACTGTAGGGGCGTCATGAAAGGTTAAAAGATCCGGAAACGGGTAGGAATAATTTTCCGGCTTTTCCAAAAGCCCATCCTTGTAAAGACCGGCAACTGTTCGAATCGCCTGTGCCATCAGGTGATCCGCCTCGCGGATCATCTGGTCGGCCTTATGAAGCTCCTGCTTGGCAAAATTACTCGAATGGCACTTGCCGCACACGGCAAGCATTTCATCCCTTTCAGACTGCCAATCCTCCTGGGTCAGCCTTGCGACATCCGCTTTTTTGACGACATCCAGACGGGCTGTGGGATTGCCATCCGGATCCAGCACCCCAAGGGCCTGAAGAATGGTCGTCCGGTCCTTGGCCCACTGTTCATCTTCAGGCATGGGCAGACGAACCGCTAAAAACCCCCAGGCGGTTCGAACCGCGTGATTCCCCGCATCCATATGGCAGGTCTGGCAGGTGGGGGCGGCCACATCCTCAGGCAGCTTCCCAACCTGCTTTAAAAGGTATCTTACCCCGTGCTTAGAGGATTCATACATCTCCCACTGGGGATGATCCATACCCATGTGGCAGGTCCGGCATGCCTGGGGCTGCCTGGCCTCTTCCTTAGAAAACACATGGCGGGTATGGCATACGTCACAGGAGGCCAATCCAAAACCGGGGCTGTCCTTTTTAAGCTCCCGGATCTCCTCTTCGGATTTAAGCCCCTGTTTATGGCATGCGCCGCAGCCCTTCAACCCCTCTGTCAGCCCCATCGGCTGCCAATGGATGGTGGGCATGGCCTTCATGGCCGCCCATGCCAGGGCATGTTTTCCCTGTTTGAACTGTTCCGCCTGAGTCCTGTGGCACATGGCGCATCTATCCAATGTAGCAAGCTTCGCCTTTTCAACATCATCGGCGGCCATATGGTCTCTGCCGTGGCAGGTTATGCAGGACACGTTTACCTCACTATGACGGCTAAGCTGCCAGTCCTTTACAATCTGTGGCGTCTCCTTGGTATGGCAGTTAAGGCACGCGTCGTTTGGGGAGGCGTCGTCATCGGCAGCTGCAGACATGGGCAAGAATGAAGCTATAAAAAAAAGCAAAATTAAAAACGGCAGGCTAAAACGGATCGGTTTCATTTTATTTTTCTCCTGAAAGGAATGGGAGTTAAAAACCGAAATGACAATATTTGTATATCTCATGAATGGAACAGATGTCAATATTGACAGTCTCGTAAAAAGTCGATTTTGAGATGGCAAAGTAAAAAGTTCAAGATCAAGGCGCGCAAATCCCAAGAAATGCAGCGTACTTAGCTGTACGTGAAATTTCGAGGGATGCAGCGCAACACAGATATTGGACTTTTTACGAAGCCATCAATATTGCCGTAAACCTTAGACCTTATACCTTGAACCGTGAACTGTGAACCTTGAAACTGGAAGGCTAAAGCCTTCCGCTACATAGATTGTACAAATTTTGTTAAACAGGTAAGAGAACCTTGCACCTTGAACTGTGAACCGTGAGTTATTTGGAAAACAGCTTTGGATGGTATAAAAAATCTCTTTAAACCATTATCAAGATAGGGTATGGGCTTATGGTACGAGATACCAGGTTATGGGCAAAACGTCACCCGGATCAAAACCCGAATCAAAACCCGGATCAAAAAATTTTGACAAAGGATAAATATGGACACAATATGCCAGGATAGAACCATGTGCGGACACGTGGGCGCCTCCCATATCGGCCGCCAGGTGGTTCTGGCCGGATGGGTCGATGCATTAAGGGATCATGGCGAGGTGCTTTTCATCCACCTGCGTGACCAAAGCGGCATCGTGCAGGTGATATTTAGTCCGGAATTCACGGAAAAGACCGTATGCGAGCAGGCCGGACACCTGAGAAACGAATTCTGCGTACGTATTAACGGCCGGGTAATGGAACGGTCGCCAGGCACGGAAAACCCTCATATCTCCACCGGAAACGTGGAGGTGAATGCATCGGAGCTGAAGATCCTGAACCGATCAAAAACCCCGCCGTTTCCCATATCGGAAAAATCCATGCTGGCCGGAATCCCTGTAAGACAGGATCATAATGTAACCGAAGACCTGAGGCTCCAATACCGTTACCTGGACCTGCGCCGGCCGTCCATGCAGGAAAATCTTATCAAACGGCACGCCATTGCCCGAACCATCCGCAATTTTCTGGACGAGAACGGCTTTATTGAGGTCGAAACCCCCATGTTAACCCGGAGCACGCCGGAAGGGGCGCGGGACTATATCGTGCCCAGCCGCCATCACCCCCGCACCTTTTACGCCCTGCCCCAGTCTCCCCAGTTGTTTAAACAGCTGCTTATGGTTGGCGGCGTTGAGCGTTATTACCAAATCGTCCGGTGTTTCCGGGATGAGGATCTGCGCCCCAACCGCCAGCCGGAATTCACCCAGCTCGATCTGGAAGCCGCATTTATCGACGAGGAATTCATTTACCGGATCTTCGAAGAGCTGACAACGCAGATGTTTGCCATAGGCGGCATTGAACTGCCCCGGCCCTTTGCCCGAATGACCTGGACCAATGCCATGAATACCGCGGGAAGCGACCGGCCCGACCTGCGATTCGACATGACCTTTATGGATGTCACGGACGTTTTTACGGATACAAACTATGCCATTTTTAAACAAATTCTGGACCGGGGCGGATGCATCAAGGGCATTAACGTAAAGGGACAGTCCGGCCGTCTTAGCAAAAATATCCTGCAAAACGAATATGCCAAAGAGATCGTGCCGGGTTTCGGCGCCCGGGGCATGACCTGGATGCGGGTAACCGATGCCGGCCTGGAAAGCAATATTGTCCAATTTTTCAGCAAAAAAGAACAGGAAGAGATCTTGCGCCGATTCGGCGCTGAAACAAACGATGTGATCCTGATGATCGCCGACCCATCCTGGCACTTGGTCTGCACGGCCCTGGGCCAGCTCCGCCTGCACCTGGCCCGCCGGCTTGACCTGATCCCCGGGGACGTTTACAAACCCCTGTGGGTGACGGATTTCCCTTTATTTGAAGCCGCGGATACGGGCGTCACCTCCAGCCACCACCCCTTTACCATGCCGGATAAAACCGACTTTGACCCCAAGGATACAGACGAACTGCTGTCCTTGAAATCCCGGGCCTATGATCTCGTGGTAAACGGCGAGGAACTCGGCGGCGGCAGCATCCGTATCAATGACCGGGATCTGCAGGACAAGATTTTCAAGGCCCTGGGCCTGTCCCAAGCGGATGTGGGGGAAAAATTCGGATTTTTTCTTCAAGCCCTGGAATACGGGGCGCCGCCGCATGGCGGCATGGCTTTGGGCCTGGACAGGGTCATAGCCATGATTTTATCTGCCCGCTCCATCCGGGAGGTCATTGCTTTTCCCAAAAACCGAAGCGCCTTCTGTCCACTAACACAGGCGCCGGCCCCGGTCTCCAGGGAACAACTGGCCGAACTGGAACTGCTCGACATAAAGGGCGGCGAAGCGCTTCCCGGCGCGGGACGACAAAAAGACCTTATGGCGTCTTTATCCTGGGTGTCACGCATCGGCATTGAAGAAGCGGAACGTGAGGAAATCCGCACTGCCGTTGAACAGGCAAAAATCCTGGCCGAAAGGGTCAAGCAGGCGGCCTTAGAAAACGGCGGAAAGTCAGCCGAGCCTCTGTTTTGCGTACTGCCGGCAGCCAACCGGTTCCGCGCCGGCAAAACAGCCAAGGTCTGCCAATTGTCGGAAGGCAATGATCTATTGAAAAACGCCCCCGCAGTCAAGGGGGGATATTTTAAAGTCGCATCGGTTCTTGAATAAAAAAAAGGACAAATATGGATTCCGATCTTTTCACCCATCAACCCGCATCTCCCCTGCAGGAGACGCCGGACGGCCCCTTGGCCGGAAAAGAAATACTGATTCAACCCGATCTTTCCGTACAGGACTGGCTTACGGATTCCGGATGCAAAGCTTTGACCGGTTTTCATGCGGTCATGGATGCAACCACCGTGACCCGTCTGAAGGCCGCAGGCGCCTGCCTGGCCGGCAACACCCGCATGGCGGAACTGGGACTCGGAATAAACGACAATACCATGGCGCGCGCCCTCTGCGCCGGCCATGGTCATTTGGGTCTGGTGACGGACCTTCTGGGCGAAGCCCGTATGACTGCCTGCCTTGCCGGTTGCTATGGGTTCAAGCCTTCTTACGGGTTGGTTTCGCGCGCCGGTCTGGTGGGCTTGGTGCCCTCCATGGAATGCACCGGGTTTCTGGCCCCCACGCCCGAAGAGATAACCACTGCCCTTGGGGTCGTGGCCGGACCGGATGAAGCCGATTATTCCATGTCCCCGGATCCAATCCCGACTATAACCCCCACGGAGATTTCCGGCCATGCGCCAAACCGAATCGGCGTACCCCGCGAAATCCGGCAGTATCTGTCAACATCCGCACAAAATGTTTTTTTTGCCGCCCTTGAGCAGGCGGCCCAGGCCGGATTTGACGTTCAGGAGATAGACCTGCCCGGCTTTGATCTGTTCGCCGCCGCACACCAGGTCATCGCCTCAGTGGAAGCATCCTCTTCCTGCGGCAAATATGATGGGGTCCGCTACGGGTTTCGGACAGAAGACGCCCAAAATTGGAACGAGATGTACCTTCAATCCCGAAGCCAGTCATTCGGCTGTCGAATCAAGTCCTTTTTGTTCCAGGGCGCCTACTTCCAGTTCGAAAATTACGCGGCCTTTGAAAATGCCTGCGCCCTGAGGCAGAAACTGGTGAATCAGCTTAATCATCGGTTCGAATCGATTCCGCTGCTGGCCCTGCCCACCCGCCTGCCCCATGCGGACCCCGGCCGGGCAGACACCGTCGAGGAGACCTATGCCGCTTTTGGGCTGACCCTGCCGGCCAACCTAGCCGGATTGCCCGCCCTTTGCATACCCGGCATGGTCTGTGAGGGCGAAACCGATCTCGGCCTGCAGCTCATGGGGCCCCTTATGACAGACGCACAGGTACTGGCCGCCGGTCAAAAAATATATACCCGCATCCAGGGAGACGGAAACAAATGAATCCGGATATAAACAAATATGAAGCGGTCATCGGCCTTGAAATCCATGTGCAGCTCAATACGGCCACCAAACTGTTCTGTGACTGCCCCAATCAGCCCGGGGACGCCCCCAACCGCAACACGTGCCCGGTCTGCCTCTGGCTGCCCGGGGCCCTGCCCCGGCTTTCCGCCGAAGCGGTTGAAAAGGCGGTGCTGGGATGCCTGGCCGCCAACTGCACCATTGCCGAAGAAAGCGCATTTGACCAGAAGGTCTACTATTATCCAGACCTGCCCAAGGGGTTTCAGCTGTCCCAGCACCACAAGCCCCTGGCCGTAAACGGGTGGATCGATATTATCGGCGAAAGCGGGGAGACCCGGCGCCTTGGCATCCACCACATCCACATGGAAGAAGACGTGGCCAAGCTGGTCCATGAAACCGAGGGGAGAACGCCCATCAGCCTGGTCGATTTCAACCGGGCGGGCGCGCCGCTGATTGAAATCGTCACCGAACCGGATATGAAAAGTCCTTATGAGGCCATGGAATTTTTAAAGGCCCTGCGCACCCGTCTGCGCTATACCGGCTGTACAGAGTGCAGCATGGAACAGGGTACAATGCGGGCCGATGCCAATATCTCCCTGCGCCCGGCGGGCAGCGACACGCTGAACACAAAGGTAGAAGTCAAAAATATGAATTCCATTCACCACGTGGGCGATGCCATTGCTTACGAAATCCGGCGTCAGGCCGAATGCCTGGAACGGGGCGAACCCGTCACCCTGCATACGCGGCTGTGGGATCCGGACAAGCGTGTCACCACCCCCATGCGTGAAAAATTTGCCGGCCCCTGCGTGCCCGATCCGTCAGTGCCCGCTATCCGAATGGATCCGGCGTGGCTGGAAAAAATCCGGCAGCGGCTACCGGAAATGCCGTCCCAAAAAACCGACCGGTTCATGGCCGACTATGGGCTGCCGGCAAGTGAAGCTTTTGCCATGAGCCAGGAACGGGATCTGGCAGAGTTTTTCGAAGCTGCAGTCAAACAAAACGTAATCCCGCGCAAGGCTGCCTCCTGGATCAGCGGCCATTTGACCCCGGCCCTCAAGGAACGGGGCCAGACCCTGGCCGATACCTGCCTGACCCCTGAACGTTTTGCGGATCTGCTTCTGTTGCTTGATCAGGAAAAAATCAATGCCGTGGCCGCCCGCGAAGTGCTGATTCAGATACTCGAAAAAAAGGACTCCCCTGAAAAAATTGTCAGTCTGGGCGGGTTTGAACAAGTATCAGATGTGGAAAAACTCGAGACCATTGTGGATGCCATCCTAACCGAGCATCCTGATGATGTCGCCGATTATCAGAAAGGCAATTCCAAGGTACTCGGTTTTTTCATGGGGCTGGCCATGAAGGCCTCCCAAGGAAAGGCCAACCCCAAACGCCTTAAAGAAATTCTGTCCAAACGGCTCAATAGTAACTGATCAACCCGCTTGAACGCCTTGAGATAGGAATAAGGCTGATCAAAAAGGGCTCAATCTTTGGACCAGTGCACAGGAACGCCGCGCTTTTTCAGGTAGGCCTTTAACTCGCCGATGCCAATCATACCGAAATGAAAAACAGAGGCGGCAAGCAGAATCGTCGCCCCGGCCTCTACCGCCTCATAAAAATGCTCGGGTTCCCCGGCCCCGCCGGATGCCACTATTTCGGCGGAAACGGCCTGTTTCATGGCCCGGATCACCGGCAGGTCGTACCCGGTGCGGGCGCCGTCGCCAGCTTTGCTGGTGGGCAGGATCACGGGCACCCCATACCCATCCACGCGTTTGGCCCACTCTATGGCATCCATACCCGTGGCCGTTCTTCCGCCATCGATATAAACTTCGTAGCCCGAGGCCATAGCCGGATTCTGATCCACGTCAATGGCCACAGTCACCCTATCGGCACCCAAGGCCTTTACCATCTCCGGGATCAACTCCGGCTTTCGAAAAGCGGCACTGCTAGTGGAAACCTTGTCCGCACCGGCTTTCAATATCATTTCGGCGGATTTCACATCCGAGACCCCGCCACCCACCGTAAAGGGCACGGTTGCAACTTCCGCTACGCGCTGGACTACATCAAGCATTGTGGCCCGGCCTTCTACGGTAGCCGTGATATCCAGCAAGCCCAGTTCATCAGCACCAGCTTCGCAATAAGCTCTTGCGCATTCCACCGGATCGCCGGCATCCCTTATATCGACAAAGTGCACGCCCTTGACTACACGTCCGTTTTGCATATCCAGGCACGGCATGATTCGAATCGTCTGATCCATAAATACACTCCCCTATCTAAATATTTCAAATTCGCCTTATTTTCGAATTAAAAAAACCATGCATACATAGCATATTTTGCAAAACCGCTGCAAAAAAGTTTTTTGCAGAATATTAAAAACAGCACTATTATTCTTTGCAACGAGGTAAAGGCACTGAGGTTTTGATTTTTTAACCTGATACCCAATACCTAATACCTAATACCCGAAGTTACTTAGAAGTGTTCCCCCCGGGCCGCGCCCGGGACCGAACCTAAAAGCAACTTTTATGGTAGATGCGATGTAGAGGCGGGCTTTAGCCCGCCATTCGCAGAAGTGGCCGATACAACAAAACGCGTCCATTGGAAGGCTGAAGCCTTCCGCTACATTGATTGTACAAATCTCGATAACCGATCAGGAATTGACGAATGCGCTTTGTTTATCCGCTCTACATGGCTAAGATTTTGATTTTTTAAACCTTATACCCTAAACCCTATACCTTAAACCGTTAAGTTACTTAGAAGGCACTGAGGCACTGAGGCACTGAGCTTTTGGTTTTTTTTAACCTAATACCTAATAATACCCAATACCTAAAACCCCAAGTTACTTAGAAGTCCAATATCTGTGTTGCGCTGCATTTCTCGGGATTTGCGACGCCACCTGATCTTAAATGGGCTTGAACTTTTTTCTTTGCCATCCCAAAATCGACTTCCAAGGAACTTAATCGTACTCAGTCCCGCGTAAGCGGGACGGTTCTCGTTCTCGTACTCGTACTCGAAAAATAAAAGCCGATTACGAGAACGAGCACGAGTAAGAAGCAAACGTTACTTTCTGCAAAAATGCCGCGCCAGCGGAATAAATCGACTTTTTACGAGACTGTCATTAATTGTTAATCAGGAAGTGCCTCTTTATTTTCGGAAAAAGAAAAGTGATCGAACTGGAAAGATTCAAACGGTACTTTTTGACGGCATTTTTAGCGTAAAGGACACGAGCCGATTCATGCGAGAAATCGAAAGAGGGATTGGCCCGGCCAAGGCTTTTGGATGTGGCCTTCTATCCATAGCAAAGCCTTAAAGGAAATCGTATTATAATGAGTGATACACCCGAAGAATCCACCCAACATCTCTACCAGCAGATCAAAGACCTTCTCATTCAAGCCAAGTCCAAGGCGTTGCAGGCAGTCAACACCGAGATGGTGGTGTCTTACTGGCACATTGGGCGGTTGATTGTTGAAGAGGAGCAGCGCGGAGAAGAGCGAGCTGAATATGGGGAGTACCTTATAAAAGACTTATCTAAGCGTTTGACTGAGGAGTTTGGAAAAGGGTTTTCTTTATCAAACCTGAAATATTTCAGACAGTTTTATCTGTCCTTCGCAATTGGCCACGCAGTGCGTGACCAATTCCCGGATGAAGAACCGGTTAATAGCATTTCTGATCATAAATCATATCTCCACGAAAAAAGTCACTCAACGCGTGGCCAATTACCGGTTATTCGACCTGAACTTACCTGGACTCATTATCGCCTGCTATTAAAGGTTGAAATGGCAGAAGCGCGCTCTTTTTATATGACTGAAGCGGTGAATGCCCGCTGGTCCACCCGCGAGCTGGAACGGCAGATCAATTCACTGCTGTTCGAGCGGCTGGCGCTCTCAAGGGACAAAGAGGGTATCAGGGAACTGGTTGAAAAAGGCCACGACGTTCAGAAGGCCATTGATTTGGTCAAAGATCCTTATGTGTTGGAATTTGCAGGACTTCCGCAGCAAAGTCGGCTCTTGGAGAAAGACCTGGAAAGCGCCCTGATTGACAAGCTGCAGCAGTTTCTTTTGGAGTTGGGCAAGGGTTTTGCCTTTATGGCCCGACAACAGCGGATCAGTCTTGATGATAAGCATTTTTATATTGACCCTGGTGTTTTACAACCGCTTGACCCGAAGTTTTGTGTTGATCGACTTGAAGGTGGGGGAGTTGAAACATCTATCAATCCAAATCAGCGCTTGATGGAGAGCTGTGTTTGAAAGTGGTACGCAGAATGTTTGAGATCCGTTTTGGTGAAAAACCGCCGGATCGGCGAAGCGTAGATCAGTTGCGGGGAATTGAAGGCGCCCGGGTCAAAAAAATGTATGAACTTTTGGCAAAGCAGTATGGCGTCCCTTGGAAGGCCGACGTTATGATCCCAAACAGTGGGAGGCCGGTGATCTTCCGAATAAGTGCCTGAGTGCCGCCACTTCCTGTCTGTATGGGGTAACCGAAGCGGCGATTTTGGAGACTTTTTTAGCTCCAAAAAAAGCGGATCACCCTGAATTCGTGAGGGTGATCCGCTTTTTATATTTTAGCGACGTTCTGCTCCGTCGCTTTCCAACTTGAAAAAGCATGAATTGTGCCAAAATATAAGAGCAAAGCACATGTAAAAATAACATCTTGATATTTATCTTAGGTTCAGGGGGATAGGGATACGGCTTCGGAACATACCCGGCGATATCCCCGTGACGATTTGGCACATGTATTATTCTGTCACAGAAAAGGTTCGGGCTTAGCCCGCAGACAATGGTTCTGTGTTGCTTCTGACACAAATACCCCATTTGGCTTCAGCCCCCGCCTGTGTCGGTGAGCGCGGTAACAGCCCGCAAGACCGGCATCTTGTAAGCCAATCTTTATCTTTGCTGATGGTATAAAGCTTGCATTAATCTTGTTAAACAATCCGGAAACGGCTCCGGCCGTGTACGGATTGAATGATAACAAAGAAGTAAAGGAGGTACATCATGAAAGGCTTCAAATCCATGACATTTATGCTTCTCGTTACGGCTATGATCCTCACCGGCGGCTACGGCCCGGCCTTGGCCGGCAGCACCCCTGATGATGTCTACGAAAAAGAAACTGACAAAAATACGGAAATGTCCGCCGAAGATATAAAAGCTGAAGACATTGAAGCTTTTGTTGCGGCGGCCAAAGAAGTCCAGGAGATCCGGGCGGATTACGCCGAAAAAATCCGCGATGCTCAAAATTCTGAATACAAGGACCTGAGAGAGGATGCCGTCAGGAAGATGGTTGAAGCCATTGAGGATCAGGGCATTGATGAAGAAACCTACCGCGGTATTGCCTATCATGTAAAAGAAGACAAAGAACTGCTTTCCAAAATGTATTGAATTGTTCGTCCCTTTTTTTTCTGATCATAGGCAGCTGATCTTTATAATTGGATCTGAAACAATGCGCCGGCCAGAGGCAGGCTCTCTTTTGGCCGGCGTTCGCAGCCGGAGGGGGAAGGTTCATCAATGTGCGATAAAGACCCAAACAAGAAATTTTTCGGTAAAACCATTTCTCCCGGGCTGGGTCATGGCAAAACTTTCCTTTATCGAAGGAAACCGTGGCGTTTCAATGAAATCCAGGATATAGAAGTATCTGAGATTGAAGCCGAGCTGAGACGTTTTGAATTGGCTGTGGCGGAAGTCTTGCGGGATCTGAAAAATATTGCCGAGCAGGTAGCCGAAGAAATTGATGAAGACCTTTCGGCCATTTTCCAGGCGCATATGGCGATGGTAAGCGATAAGGGCCTGAACGAAGAGGTAAAGAAGAAAATCAATGAGGAACAGATCTGCGCGGGCAGCGCTGTCAGCATTGTATTCGGCCGATGGGAACAGCGTTTCAGCGCAATGGAGGCGGAGATTGCCAGAGAAAAAGCAGACGATATTCATGACCTGACCCAACGGCTTGTTTTAGCCCTCGCCGGTGTCGGGGCTCATGAACTCAAGGAGAATCTGCCTCGTGGTGCCGTGCTGGTAACCGACCGCTTGATGCCATCGGATACGATATTTCTCAGCGGCCGCAATGTATCGGCCGTGGTTCTTGAAACCGGCGGCAAAGCTTCCCACGCCGCTTTATTCGCCCGCGAAATGGGTATTCCCTGTATCGCCGGGATTAAAGGAGTAGTAGACGAAGTACCATCCGGCATGCTTGCGCTGGTAGATGCGGATGAAGGCACTATCATCATTAACCCGGATCAAGACGAAAAAAGTAATTTTCAGAAAAAAAGCGCACGGAAAAATCAGGTCAGATCAAAGGTGCGCGCGCGTTCTCATAAGCCTGCGATAACCAAATCAGGAAAGGTCATATCCGTGTTTGCCAATGTAGGGCAGAAAGAAGATGTAAGGGAAGCAATAAAAAACGGTGCCGACGGCATTGGGCTATTCCGGCTTGAGAACATATACCTGGGGCGTCAGGGACCGCCGGATCATCACCGTCTGCTCAAAGAAATCCGGGAAACGCTCTTTGACGCCAGGCAATTGCCGGTATTTGTCCGGTTGCTTGATATCGGCGCTGACAAGCCGTTTCCGTTTAAAAAAAAGCAGCGGGAGCCCAACCCTTCCCTGGGGCGGCGCGGCATCCGCTTTCTCCTGGAATACCCGGAACTTCTGATGACTCAGCTGGCGGTGTTTCTTCAATTGGCCCGGATTTTTGATCTCCATGTGCTGGTGCCCATGGTCACGCTGCCTTCTGATATGCAGAGCGTAAAAGATTATCTGAAGCAGGCGGCATCACAGGCGAAGACCGCCCCGATGCCAAAGCTGGGCGCTATGATCGAAACACCAGCGGCTGCCCTTTCTGCTTCTGAAATCAATAATTATTCGGATTTTTTGAGTTTTGGCACCAATGACCTTGTGCAGTACACCTTTGCCGCCGACAGGGAAAATGGAGCGGTTGAGGCGTATTTTGATGATACCCATGAAGCTGTTTTCCGGCTGCTGGAAATCGCCGGCCGTGAGGCACCGCAGATGCCGCTGTCGATTTGCGGCGAATTGGCCGGCCGGGAGGAAGCCCTCCCCAAAATACTCAGTTGCGGCATTACCACCGTAAGCGTTGTCCCGGCATCAATTCCAAGGATTAAAGAAGCCGTTCGCCAATGCGACTGAAAAGCCGTCTGTTTTGAGCAAAAAAAGATTCTGAGCAAAAGCAAACACAATATGGAAACCCTGAGCCCCCATCAAATCATGGTGCTGTTTTTCTCCCTGGGAATCCTTTTGGGCACGGCACGCCTTCTGGGAGAAATCGCTCAGCGGCTCCACCAGCCCTCGATTCTGGGAGAACTCATTGCCGGTGTTATCCTCGGGCCGACGATTCTGGGCAACATCGCTCCCGGGGCAAGTGAGTTTCTTTTCCCGCTGCAGGGCCCCAACGCCATTGCACTGGAGACCATCGCCACTCTGGCGATCGGGCTGTTCCTGCTGGTCGCAGGAATGGAAGTGGATCTGTCAACGGTCTGGAAGCAGGGGAAAACCGGTTTTAAGGTCGGTCTGGCCAGTATTGCCGTCCCGTTTTTTATTGTCCTGACTGCGGCGCTGATCATACCCGAGGCCCTAGGGCGCCACGCGGACGCCGACGCCATGACATTTGCCCTGTTTCTGGCCATTGCCATGTCCATTTCAGCCCTGCCTATTATCGCCAAAACCCTCATAGACATGGATTTTTACCGCAGCGATATGGGCATGGTGGTCATCAGCGCGGCGATTTTCAACGATATTGTCGGCTGGATCATTTTTGCCATAATACTGGGCCTTATGGGTGAGGCGTCAGGAAACGGCACGCCCGTCATGCTCACCATTATCCTGACGCTGGCTTTTATTGCGGCGATGCTAACGGCCGGCCGCTGGCTGATTCACAGGATATTGCCGTTTATCCAGGCCTACACCCGTTGGCCGGCCGGTGAGCTCAGTTTTGCCCTGGTCATAGGCCTCCTGGGTGCCGCTTTCACCGAATGGATCGGCATCCATGCAATTCTGGGCGCCTTTATCATGGGCGTGGCCATCGGGGACTCCTCCCACCTGCGCGAGCGTAGCCGGGTGATTATCGGCGATTTTATTTCATTTATTTTCGCCCCTGTATTTTTTGCAAGCATCGGCCTGAAGGTCGATTTTGCGGCCCACTTCGATCTTCTGCTGGTTTTGGCGATACTGCTGGTTGCCTTTGTTTGCAAACTGGCCGGCGGCACAATCGGCGCCTGGTGGGGGAAAATGTCGTCCCGGGAATCCTGGGCGGTGGGCTTTGCCATGGTTTCGGTGGGTGCAATGGGCATCATTGTCGGCATCATTGCGCTGGAAGCAGGGGTTATCCGCGAACGGCTGTTTGTGGCCCTGATCATAATGGCCATTGTCACCTCAATGGTAAGCGGGCCGGGCATGCGCTTGATTCTTCGCCCGGAGAAAAAATTACGTCTGCTCGACCTTTTTTCCCCGAAACTTTTTCTGCCGGAGCTCAGGTCCGCCTTCCGCCGGGAGGTGATCTATGAAATGGCTGAGGCAGCCGGAAATGCGGCCGGTTTGGATGCACAGGCACTGGGGGATGCTGTCTGGGCAAGGGAAACTGTGATGAGCACCGGTATCGGCAAAGGTGTTGCGCTTCCGCACGCACGCATTGAGAAGTTGAAAAAGTCCATGGTCGTCATCGGCATATCGCGCCTTGGCATCGACTTTGATGCGCCTGATGATAAAATTGCCCATGTCATCTTCCTCATCCTCACACCCGTTGATGCCCCTGAAGAGCAGCTTACCATCGCAGCTGAATTAAGCCGGCTGTTCCGGGACCCGGCCATGCTTGACAACATTCTCCAGGCACGTTCCTATACGGATTTCATCGCCTTATTGCACGCCCCGGCCCCGACGGAACCCGGCAGTGCCGCAAAAAATCCTGAATCGCCCTGAAAATGAAAGGGCTCTCATGTGATCATGAATTGCCGGAAATGGTTTTGATTAAGTTCCCACCTCTTCTTTGACCCGGCGAAACGCGATTTCCGCTTTTTCAAGCGTTTCATCGATATCCGCATCCGTATGCGCCGCACAAAGGAACCAGTTGTGGTGCGGATGCAGAAAAACCCCCCGGGCGATCATTTCCCGGCAGAATATTTGAATATGATAGAGGTCCGGATGATCGTCAAACGTCATATAGGGCAGCGCCGGCGGGCCGGATAACGTTACCCGAAAGCCTTGCGCGGTGCCGATTTCCTCAAGCCCCGTTTTAAGTCGTATGCCAAGGCGTTCCATTTCAGCGATGGCATTTCCGGTTTCAAGGATATTCAGGGTGGTTAAAGCGGCGGCCATTGGCGCCGGTGCAAACCAGAAGGTGCCGGCAAAAAAGACCTGTTCGGCCGCCTCCCTGAATTTCTGGCGGCCGACGGCGGCAGCGATGGGATGGCCGTTGGCCATGGCCTTGGCATAACAGACAAGATCCGGGCAGATGCCGTAAACTTCGTGGCTGCCGTGTATGCTCAAACGGAACCCCGCCCGGATATCGTCCAGAATTAGTATGATCCCCTCAGTGTCGCAGATCTCGCGAACCCCTTCCCAGAATCCGTCTGCCGGCATTTCCTGGGCCGTATAGGTGGGGTGGTGGTAGGGGGTCAGGACGATTCCGGCGATTTCACCGCTATTTTCAGCCACGCATTTCTCCAGATCATCCAGACGGTTCCAGCGAATGGGCCGGACGTTTGCCGCCTCTTCGGGAAGCACGCCGCCGGGATAGGCCGTGCACCACGCATGGGCGCCGTGATAGGCGCCGCTGGCTATGATGATTTTCTTTCGGCCGGTAAACTCCCGGGCCACTCGGACGGCGTAAGTGGTGACGTCCGAGCCGTTTTTGGCGAATATGGACCAGTCTGCGATTGAAATAAGCCCGGTCAGGCGTTCTGCCAGCCTTACCATGATCTCCCCGGGATGATTGAAACAAACGCCTTTTGAAAGCAGGCCGGAAACCGCCTTTTCGACCTCTGGATGGGCGTGGCCCACTACGACAGGGCCGTATCCGCATAGAAAGTCGATGTAATCGTTTCCATCAACATCCCGAAAATGCGCGCCATGGGCGGAATCTGCAAAATAGGGGCAGTTTCCGGGGAGCACGAACGCCGGGTTCTGGTGCCCGTATATGCCTTCCGGTATGACTTTTGCCGCCCGGGAAAACAATGCCAGCGATTGGTCAAAATTGAAATTTTTGTTGCTTGAGGCCGGTTTCATTGATTGGCTCCTTTAAACCTCCATAATTTTGCCAAACCGATAAAGGAAGAGGCTGGCTTTTTCAATCAGCGGCAGCAGACCCCGGATGCTGATTTCGCGGCCCAGCCCGATGGCCGTGATCGCGTTTAGCTCGCCGTCAATAAGCCGTTTTGCAGTATCTATATCGGCGATTTCCATCATCGCATTGGGCGATTGGATGGGTTGGCCAAATGTCGCAGAAAATTCGGTGCCGTTTTCAGTCACTAATTTCGAAAACGTACCAAATGGGCCGTCAGGCAGAACATTAATCAGCAATGTCCCCTCGGGTGTGGCCATGGCAACATTCTCCAAAGACGGATCCTCCGCTGCAATGGTTGCCATGCCAGCCAGCATGGCATGAAGGCCTAAAGACACCCGGAGTTTTATGGTTTCCGCATCAGTCGCATGCCGCCCCTCGCCTTCCAAAAAATAGGTTAATCGATCCGCTATCACCGGAAACTGTTTAAGTAAAAAGGGAAGATGAAGGAACCCTTTCCTGAGGCTCGGCCGAATATTTTCTCCGGCAAACATTCGGTTTAACAATTCCGGGGTTTTAAACAACAAGCGGATGCTGGCGGACGGATGCCGGCCGATACCGTGCCGCACGGTATCGCTGTCAATGCTCAGGTATGCCGCCGGACCGTTTTTGACTTCAAGCTGGATGACGCATCGTTTGCCTTGAACAGCCCCTCTGGCATGTGGATCCGCATGGGCAAGGTCTGCCATCAAAGGAAAGATGGCCTTTAAGTAGATGGCGGCTTTTAGTTTTTCAGCCGCTAGGGGACGGGGATGCATGGCAAATGCCTCCTCATAGGATGAACTCGAAGGTCAAAATAATATTACTCAGGCGCTCAGCCGCCTTGCCATTTACGCCCGCGGGGTCTTGGCCAGACCGGCGGCAAAAGCGATCCAGTCTTCTTCCGAACGGACTTCGTAGACGTGCAGACCCTTTCTCGCCATTTCATCGGCCACCCATTGCCGCTTGTTCCCGATGATGCCGGAGCAGATAAAAACTCCGGTTCCCTTTAATAGGGCAGGAATATCTGAGAGCAGTGGCAGGATGACTTCAGTCAGGATGTTGGCGGCGATAAAATCAAACCTGCCGGGGGTTTGAGCCGACAGATGGCCCGTTTTCACCGTATATTTTTCCGGAGCGATCCGGTTTTGCGCTAAATTCTCAAGGGCGACGGCAACCGCGTCTTCGTCCTTATCGGTGCCGGTCATACGCTTCGCGCCGAGCTGGTCTGCGGCAAGCATCAGGATGCCCGAGCCGGTTCCCACATCAAGGAAGGTATCGCCGGGTTTTAAATAGCATTCCATTAGTTGAATGCATAACCGGGTGGTGGGGTGGGTTCCAGTGCCAAAGGCCATGCCCGGATCGATTTCCAGGATGCTTTCCCCGGGCTTTGGCTGATAGTCCCGCCATGTGGGTTTAATGACGAACCGGTCGGATATTTTCCGTGGATAAAAAAATTTTTTCCATGACTCGGCCCAGTCCTGCTCGTCCATGTCCGTGTAGGTCATTCGCGTGACAATACCATCATTTTCATTAATCCGGCTGAGCGCCGCCTCAAGATGCCGGCACTGCTCGGCCAGTCGGTCATTTTTGGCAAAATAGCCGATAACCGCGTAATGATCCGGCATGGAAACCGCATCCCTTGCCCAATCGGCATTTTGGTCATATTCCGGGGATTCCACGGCTACCCCGTTTAAGCCGATATCGTAATAAATATCGGATATCAGCGCGACAGCGGTATCCATATCCTGATAAAGCGAATAGTCAATGACGACTTTGGCTTCAACCCACTTCATGTGTCAAGTCTCTTGGCCGGAGGATTTGTTCCAGTTCACTTAAGTTTTCACTTTTGCGCATGGATTTGTTGCTAAATTAGGTTGAATTCCGACCAAATACAAGAATTTTTTAAATCTATTGTTTGCTTCAATCGGGTACCGGCGTCATAAAAAAATAAACGATT
>JAGYOX010000020.1 GCA_018399235.1 Desulfobacterales bacterium
CCATAAAAGTTACTTTCTTCAAAAATACTTAAGCAGCAGAAATCATTTCTACAAAACAGTGTATGTTAACCTATGTTTGCTACAAGATACTTTGTTTGTAAATAAAAAATAATGTTCACGCCTATTGACAGTGTTTTATTTTTTTAGTAGTTAAAAAGAGATTTTATTTCCATAAACCTTTGACACATCTGAAATTATGACGCCTTATCCATATCAGTCTCATCTCTGGAGGGAAAAATGCAGTTGAAACGTAAACTCGAGGCCGGAGAATTTACTCTTCTTGCTGAAATTGAACCCCCAAAGGGCGTTGACGTATCCGCCATGATAGGCAACGCCGCAAAGGTTAAGGAGGATATCACCGCATTTGTCATCCCCGAGATGAGCAACGCCGTGATGCGAATGAGCGCCTTGGGATCGGCGATGATGCTGCAGAACAAGCGGATGGAAACAGTAATGCAGGTATGCTGCCGCGACCGTAACCGCATTGCCCTCCAGGCGGACCTTCTGGCTGCCTATGCTTGCGGCATCGAAAATATAATGGCGGTTACCGGCGAAGATCCCAGCTATGGGGACCACCATCAAGCGGCCGCAGTATATGACATAACCATCGACGATCTGCTCGTCGCAATTAATGAACTGCAGGCGGGAAGGGACATGGCCGGCATTGAACTGGATGGGAAGCCGGAATTTTTTGTCGGTGCCACGGCCAATGCCGGGCTTTCCGGTAATGAACTGGATCGGGAGGTTGATGCCGCCAAACAAAAAATTGATGCCGGCGTCCGTTTCCTGATCACCCCGCCGGTCTTTGTACCGGAGGCGATTGAACCGTTTATCGAAAAATTAGATTCCCGTGATGTTTTTATTATACCTACAGTTGTATTGTTGAAATCAGTGGGCATGGCCCGTTACATGGCCCGAAATATGCCCAACGTTTTCATTCCTGATGAACTGATCAAGCGAATCCAGAAGGCACCGGATAAGACAAAGGAATGTACCCTTGTCGCTACGGAAACGGTCAGAGCACTTAAGGCCGGTCAATTCAGCGGCGCCATGATTGCGACCATAGGTTGGGAAAACAAACTTCCCGATATCATCTACGGCATTAAATGAGCTAGGAGCATCGCCAATGACACAGCATTCGGCAAATGAAAAAAACGGCCAGACATTCGGATCGGTAATGGTGGTCGGCGGCGGCATCGCCGGCATGCAGTCCGCCCTTGATCTGGCCAATTCCGGATACTATGTTTACCTGCTTGAAAAATCGTCAGCCATTGGCGGAATGATGTCACAGCTTGACAAAACATTCCCCACAAATGACTGTGCCATGTGAATCATCTCGCCAAAACTGGTCGAGGTCGGCCGGCACTTAAACATTGAACTAAAAACCGGGACGGAAATCATGGGTTTGGAAGGCGAGCCGGGTCATTTCATGGCCCACGTGCGCCAAGAGCCCAGATACATTGATCCATCAAAATGCACCAGCTGCGGGGAGTGCACCAAGGTTTGTCCCATCGAGTTGCCCAATGAATACGACGAGGGGCTTTCTACCCGCAAAGCCATTTATAAAAAGTACCCCCAGGCCATCCCCGGCGCTTTCGCCATCAGCAAACGGGGGACAGCGCCGTGCAAGGCCACCTGCCCCGCCCATGTCAGCATCCAGGGTTACATCGCCCTTATACGGGAAAAAAAATATGAGGAAGCCCTAAAGCTGTTTAAACAGGACCACCCGTTTCCCGGCATCTGCGGCCGGGTCTGCCATCATCCTTGTGAGGGGATCTGCACCCGGGGCGACTATGACGAGCCCTTAGCCATCCGCGAGCTTCACCGGTTTTTGGCGGACTGGGAAAGCAGCCAGGACAAACCTTATGTGCCGGAGATCCCGGAAGAGAGGGATGAAAAAATCGCTATCATCGGCTCGGGGCCGGCCGGACTTTCCGCCGCCTATTTTTTGAGGCGTGAGGGATATTCGGTCACTGTTTTCGAAAAACTCCCGGTGAAAGGCGGCATGATGGCCGTTGGGATTCCGGAATACCGACTTCCCAGGGATATTCTGACAAACGAAATCAAGGTGATCGAGGAAATGGGGGTCACCATAAAGACCGGGGTTTCTTTTGGCGAGGATATTACGTTGGACAGCCTAAAGGCCGATGGATATGCCGCTGTTTTTCTGGGCATCGGCCTGCACGGCGGCCGCAGCCTGGGCGTGGAAAACGAGGATGCGGAAGGGGTTCTCCAGGGGGTTGACTTTCTGCGGAATACGGCAATGGGCGAAGAGGTTGCCATTGGCAAGGATGTCCTGGTCATCGGGGGCGGCAACGTAGCCATTGATGTTGCGCTTACCGCCAAACGCAAAGGGGCGGAGAACGTAAAAATGGTCTGCCTGGAAACCCGCGAGGAAATGCCGGCCTGGGAGCATGAAATCCGGGAAGCCCTTGAGAGCGAAATCGACATCGTCAACAGTTTCGGCCCCAAATCCTTTTTTATCGATAAAAACAACCGGTTCTCCGGCATCGAGTTTAAAACCTGCACGGCCGTTTTTGATGAAAACGGCCGTTTTTCTCCTCAATATGACGAAGATGCCTGCCAGTCGTTTTTCGGCGACACGGTGGTCATCGCCATCGGCCAAAAAGCCGAACTCACCGGTATCACTGAACAAAACATTACCGTTTCCAAACCCGGCGGTCTTGAGGCCGATCCGGTGACGCTGCAGACGCCTATTGAATGGATATTCGCCGGCGGGGATGCGTTCTATGGCCCCAAGTCCGTAGTTGAGGCGGTCGCCTGCGGCAAGGAGGCCGCAGAAAGCATTTGCCGTTATATTGACGGCAAGGATCTTTACAAGGGCCGTGAAAAGGATTGGACGTATGAAAAGCCGGATGTGATTGATGAACCCCATAAACCGCGCATACCGGTACGCTGTCTGGAGCCGGAGGCCCGGGAGTGCAACTTCCTTGAAGTCTCATTCGGATACGATGAATCCGAAGCCCAGGCCGAAGCCGAACGCTGCCTGAAATGCGGCATTTGCTCGGAGTGCTATCAGTGTGTGGACGCCTGCCTGGCCCAAGCCATCGATCACAGCCAAACAGCCATTGAGGAGGATCTAGAGGTAGGGTCGGTCGTTCTCTGCCCTGGCAACGAAGTTTTCGATCCGTCCACCCTTGAGGATATCTATCATTATAAAAGCAACCCAGATGTGGTCACCAGCCTTGAGTTCGAAAGGTTTTTAAGCGCATCCGGGCCGACCATGGGACACTTGGTGCGGCCGTCGGATCATAGGGAGCCGAAAAAAATCGCCTGGCTTCAGTGCATCGGCTCAAGGGACACCAATAGATGCGGCAATGGCTACTGCTCTTCGGTCTGTTGCATGTATGCGATAAAAGAGGCCATAATCGCCAAGGAGCATTCCAAGGACGAGCTGGATGCGGTTATCTTCAACATGGATATCCGGACGTTTGGCAAGGATTATGAAAGATATTATTTAAGGGCGAAGGATGAAGTAGGTGTCCGGTTTGAGAAAGCCCGGGTCCATACCATTGATGAGATAGGGGATTCCGGAAGCCTGAAGCTTCGCTATGCTAAAGAAAACGGCGAACTGGCGGAAGAAGAATTCGACATGGTGGTACTTTCTGTCGGTATGCAGGTCTCGTCTTCCACTATTGAAAACGCCAGGCGGTTGGGAATCGATCTGGATCAGTATAACTTTGCCGTCACCTCGCCCTTTGAACCGGTTTCCACCAGTCGACCGGGCGTTTTTGCCTGCGGCGTATTCCAGGGCCCGAAGGACATTCCGAGTTCGGTCACCGAAGCCAGTGCGGCTGCCTGCGCCGCCGGCAGAAACCTTGCCGATGGCCGTTTTACAAGGACAAAAACTTTTGAAATCCCGGAAGAAATTGATGTGGAAGGACAGGAGCCGCGTATCGGGGTTTTTGTATGCGACTGTGGCATCAATATTGCCGGGGTTGTGGATGTTCCGGCGGTGCGAAAATATGCTGAGACCCTGCCGTATGTGGTCTATGCGGGCGAAAATCTCTTCACCTGCAGCCAGGACGCCCAGGACCAAATGAAGGAGACCCTGAGGGAACACAATATTAACCGCGTGGTGGTCTCGTCCTGCACACCGAAAACCCATGAACCGATATTCATGGATACCCTTGAAAAATGCGGGCTCAACAAATACCTCTTTGAAATGGCCAATATCCGTAATCAGGACTCCTGGGTGCACCCGAATGACCCTGAAAAAGCCACTCAAAAAGCCAAGGAGCTGGTACGAATGTCGGTTGCCCGCGCTACATACTTGAAGCCTCTTAAAGAACGCCAGATTCCGGTCACCCGAAGGGCATTGGTGATCGGCGGCGGGGTTGCCGGGATGAATGCCGCCTTGGGTATTGCCGACGAGGGCTACGAGGTTGTTCTCGTGGAAAAAGAGGCTGAACTCGGCGGTCTTTGCAACCGGCTGACAAAAACCATAGAAGGCGCTGATATAAAAGCCTATATTGCAGAGGTGGGCGAGCGAGTCAAAAATCATAAAAATATCCAGGTGTTGACCAATTCCTTGATCGTCGACTTTTCAGGATTCAAGGGTAACTTCACCACCGAGGTGCTCGTCGGTCCGGGGATGTATGAACGGAAAATCGATCACGGTGTCGTGATCGTGGCGACCGGCGCCAACGAATACCGTCCCAAGGAGTATCTGTATGGAGAAAACCCCCATGTTCTCACCCAGATTGAATTGGCAGAAAAACTGGAAAATGGTGATGTCGAAAAACTTGATCAAGTGGTTATGATTCAATGCGTTGGCTCCAGGAACGAAGAAAACCCGAACTGTTCGCGCATCTGCTGCCAAAGCGCGATTAAAAACGCCATCCATATCAAAAAATTAAACCCGATTGCCCAAGTCTACATCCTCAACCGTGATATCCGAACCTATGGACGGCTCGAAGACTATTACACGGAAGCCAGAAAGTTGGGAGTCATCTTTTCCCGGTTCGATCCTGAAACCCTGCCAGAGGTTTCTTCTACAGACAACGGCGTATCCGTTACCTTCCATGACCATATTCTGGATCGCGACATCACCGTAGACGCCGATATTTTAGCGTTGAGCACCGGGATGCGGGCGGCCGACACAGAAGAACTCGCCTCGATCATGAAGTTGGGTAGAAACCCTGAGAACTACTTCATTGAAGCCCATGTTAAGCTACGCCCGGTAGATTTAGAAACCGAAGGAATTTTTGTCTGCGGCACCGCCCACAGCCCGCAACTGATCTCCGAATCCATTTCCCAGGCATTTGCCGCAGCTTCGAGGGCCACTACCTTCCTGGTGCAGCCGCACTTAACCCTAAGCGCTGTGACAGCCAAGGTGGACCCGGATAAATGTGCGGCCTGCCTGGTATGTGTTCGCACCTGCCCCTACGGGGTGCCGCGCATTAACGAGGAAGGGGTCAGCGAAATTGATGACGCCCTTTGCCAGGGATGCGGCGCCTGCGCCGCGGAATGCCCGGCCAAGGCAATTGAACTATGCTGGTATGAAGACCAGCAGCTGTTAAGCAAAGTTGATGCGTTATTGGAGGATATACTATGAACGAGGATTTCGAACCCATCATTCTCGCGTTCTGCTGCAACTACTGAGGGTATCCCGCTGCGGACCTGGCAGGTTCGATGCGACTCAATTACCCGACCAGCCTCCGGATTATCCGGGTGCCATGCTCCGGAAAGGTGGATATCATCCACATCCTTCGCGCCTTTGAGAAGGGGGCGGACGGAGTTTGCGTGTTCAGCTGCATGGACGGCGACTGCCATTTTAAAACCGGAAATTTCCGGGCCAGAAAGCGGGTGGAACAGGCCCAAAAATTGCTGGACACCATAGGCACCGGCGGCGAACGGTTGAAGATGTACAGCCTGGGCTCCGGCGATGGACCGCCTTTTGCCAAATACGCCACGGAGATGCATGAAAAAATAAAGGAGCTGGGTCCCAATCCAATCAAAAAGCATAAAAAGAATGCGGCATAAAATAGATTATAAATAGTGAGGTCATCCATGATTATCGCCGAGAAAAAACCCATCGAAGAGATTATCGGATATATCGATGACTGTGAAAAACTCCTGATCCTGGGATGCAATGAATGCGTCACGGTCTGTGAAGCGGGCGGGAAAAAAGAAGTCGGTGTTTTGGCCTCCGCCCTTAGAATGTATTTCCTAAACCAGGGCAGAGAGGTTAAAATTGATGAAATTACGCTGGAAAGGCAGTGTGATCACGAATACCTGGAGGAGATTCGGGATGTGGCCGACCAGTATGATGCCATCGTATCCCTTGCCTGCGGCGTCGGGGTCCAGTTTTTGGCTGAAAAATATCATTCCCAACGCGTATATCCGGGAGTTAACACCTGTTTCCTGGGGGCTACGGAGGAACGCGGCCGATGGACCGAGCGCTGCCAAGCCTGTGGTACCTGTATTCTGGCGTATACAGGCGGCATATGCCCGATCGCCCGCTGCGCCAAAAGACTTTTAAACGGTCCCTGCGGCGGCTCCAGCAACGGCAAATGTGAAATCAACCCGGAGCTGGACTGTGCCTGGCAGCTAATCATAGATCGATTGAAAGCCTTGGGAAGACTGGAGGATTATGAAAAGCTTTTGGAAATAAAGGACTGGTCTACAGACAGGGCCGGCGGACCCCGCAAAGTTGTCAGGGAGGATATACAAATATGAGTGATACAGCGCGGAGTAGACTGCACAGGATGTTATTGGAAGGCCACTTGGCTGTCACTTCGGAATGCGGACCGCCCCGCGGCAGTGACGCCGAATCGATCAAAAAAAAGGCGGAGATGATAAAAGATTATGTTGATGCCGTAAACATAACGGACAACCAGACATCCGTTACCCGGCTCTGCAGCATGGCGGCCTGTATCCATTTAAAACTCATGGGGGTTGAACCAGTGCTTCAAATGGTAACCCGGGATCGCAACAGGATTGCCATTCAAAGCGACATCCTGGGGGCGGCCTCCTTTGATATCCCAAACATGCTCTGTCTGTCCGGTGATCACCAGAGCTTTGGCGACTGTCCTCAGGGGCAGAACGTTCATGACATCGACTCCATGCAGCTAATCCAGACCGTCCGCCTGATGCGGGATGAAGGTAAATTCCTGGGCGGTGCGGAAATCAACCGGCCGCCGAATATGTTCGTGGGTGCGGCCGCCAATCCGTTCGCCGATCCGTTTGAGATCCGGGTGCCGAGGTTGGCTAAAAAAGTGGCTGCCGGCGCGGAATTTATTCAAACCCAGTGCATTTACAATCTGGACAAGTTTGAAGAATGGATGAAAGGCGTCTGCGACCGCGGGCTTCATGAGAAAGTTTACATACTGGCAGGGGTCACGCCCTTTAAATCCGCCGGCATGGCCAAATTCATGAAAAACCGGGTGCCGGGCATGGATGTACCCGATGAGGTAGTCAAACGAATGGCGGATACCCCTAAGGAAAAGCAACCCGAAGAAGGCATCAATATCTGCATCGAGAGCATCGAACGGCTAAAAACCATCAAAGGGGTTAGCGGATTTCATATCATGGCTATTGAATGGGAGCAAAAGGTTCCGGAAATCGTTGAACGCGCCGAATTGTATCCGCGGCCGAAAATAGATTGATTCATTCAAGAATATTTTATAGAATAAAACCAAAACAAACAGCCCGAGGTATCAATCTCAGACATCTGGAGTGAAAAGGAGGAAAAAGATGTCCGATAAAAAAAGAATTCTTGTTGTTGATGATGAACCGGATTTTGTCTCGATTGTGAAAAAGAACCTCGAAAAAGCTGGCTTTGACGTTGAAGTCGCCTATGACGGCGTTGAAGGCATGGATAAGGTCAAGGAAAGCCCGCCGGACGCGATCGTTCTGGATGTAATGATGCCTGAAAAGGATGGCTATAAAGTCTGCTCTGAATTAAAAAGGGATGAGAAATACGCCGATATTCCGATTCTCCTATTAACGGCCGTTGCTGATCATGTTTCTTCCACCCGGTATTCCCATTATGACGGCATGAGCACGGAGGCTGATGACTATCTGCCCAAACCCGCATCGGCTGATGATATACTGGATTCTGTAAAAAGTTTGCTAAATATGACATAGTATCAAACAAGTTTGATATTTAAAAAATCACCCGTCGATCGATTTCGCCGTTGGAGAGGTGGCCGACGCATATACTCCAGCGGCTTTATCTTTTAAATATTGTTACTGGACTCAATTATAAAGGCGCTTCCCGATACTGCCGGGTAATTCCTATGTCCCATACAGACCACCAATCCTATCGGGTTTTTTGCATCATCAGCGATCACCGGGTCTTTGCATCCAAATCGCCAACCGTATTTAACCGGGTGATGAAAAAGGCCGGCCTTAATGCGACGTATGTCCCGTTTCAAGTCGAAGCGAAATACCTCGGAGAGGCGGTGCGAAGTCTCAAAATATTGAATATCGCCGGCGCCAATATCGCCGTGCCCTATAAAGAGGCGGTGATCCCATACATTGATGTGCTATCGGAAAGCGCCAACATTATTGGTGCCATCAATACCATTGCCATGAACGGAGACCAGTTAAAGGGTTACAATACCAACGCCATAGGCATCATGGATGCGCTGGAGGATATCGGATTTAACCCGGCAGGCAAAAAGGCGCTGATTCTGGGGGCCGGCGGGGCGGCAAAGGCCGTGGCTTTTGTATTGAAATGGCTAAAAGCGGAACAAATATATATTGCCGCTCGAAACGCTCCCAAAACCCGAAATGTCGCCAGTCGGGTGCGGGGCACGCCCATATCACTCGATGATTTGGCTAATGATTCGGTTCCTGCCCATATCATTATCAACGCCACCACGGTTTCGAGCTTGGCAGAGTCCCAGGAAATGTCTGAGCTGGCCCAGAAAATGAATGTCCCGGGGTGTGAACTGATCTTTGATTTAAACTACGGCCGAGAACCGAATATATGGAAAACATTGTCAAAAGATTATGACGTCCGGTTCATGGACGGATTGTCGACCCTTATCCATCAGGCGCGAAACAGCTTAGCCCTCTGGACCGGTGTTGATGTGAAGGCAGAGGATTTTAAAAACGCACTGGCCGATTAGGCATCATCCGCACTTCCTTGACCCGTTCCAGCCGCCGTCTCCATTGGCAGGAAAACCGTAAATACCGAGCCGCTGCCGGGTTGACTCTCAATCTCAATTTTTCCGCCCATACTATCCACCAGCCCTTTAACAATGGGCAAGCCAAGCCCTGTTCCGGTAATATGGCGCGTATTTTTGTCTTTCACCCGGTAAAACCGTTCAAAAATTTTCTCCTGATGTCTTTGCTCAATGCCGAATCCGGTGTCTGAGACGGCCACTTTTATTTGGTGATCCACGGTTTCTATGGAAACTGTTATTTCCCCACCTGCCGGAGTATAATTGATGGCATTCGTCACCAGATTACCGAATATGCTTTCCAATGCCATAGGATCGGCAGTGATCTCCGGAATATCCTTCCCACCGCTTTGAAAGGTCAGCGACTGGCCATTTGCCGATGCCCGGCTGCCCAAAAAATCAACGATACTTGAGAGCAATTCGGTAATCTGGACCGGCTTTTTGTTCTCGGCCAGTGAACCGGCCTCGATCCGTGAAAGATCCAGCAAATCACTGATCAGCGAAATCAACGCATTGGTCTTTTCCTTGGCGCGCTCAATAATGTCGTGATCCACCTCTGCCCCTTCAAGCGCCATGTCCTTTAAAACTGTTGCCAGTTGTTCATGAATGGTTGACAGGGGGGACCGGAGTTCGTGGGAAACCTTGGCCACAAACTCGGATTTTAGCTGATCAAGCATTTTAAGACTTGTGATATTGGAAAGGGTAACTACTGCCCCCATGCATTCGTTTTTTTCATTCATAACCGGCCGTCCACGGGAAAGCAGATATTTATTCCCGGAAACGCATAATTCATAGGTGGGAACCTCGCCCTCAGTACCATGATCGCCGGTAGAAATCTTCCTGACAAACCGGCAGAATCCATCGTCGGCCACGCACGCGTCAATCAACTCGCCGGGGCCTGGATCCGATGACAGCTCTATGCTTTGCATAAAAGCCGGGTTCTTCAGAACCACTTCGCCTTCCGTGTTTGTGACGACAACGCCGATGGGGAGGGTCTCAATAATGGTACGCGTCCGGCTTTTTTCCCGGTCCAGATCTATTAATGTCCTTTCCCGCTCCGCCTGAAGTTTTTCAGCTTCCCGGGAAAGCCGGATTTTTTCAATGGCGCGGTTGACGACAATTTTTAGATGATCCGGCTCAAAGGGCTTTGGGATAAAATCATACGCCCCCTGTTTCATCGCGTCTATGGCGGTTTCAATAGTTGCATAACCGGTAATGATAATGACCACAATCCGTTCATCAATTTCCCGGATGCGCTGGTGAAGCTCCATGCCGTCCATTCCAGGCATTTTCAAATCCAGAATGGCAATTGAAATCACATCGCTCTTTAAAATATCCAGCGCCTCTTCACCATTCTGGGCGGTCGCAACCTCACAGCCCACACGGTTCAATACCCGCTGCACCCCATCCCGTATACTGCGCTCGTCATCAACAACCAGAATTTTGTATTCAGCCAACGATTCAGCCAATTTTTTCATCTCTCCTCGTCTGTTCCATCCCCGGCAGTTCAATATGAAATGTGGTTCCCTCATCGACTTTGCTTTCCGCCCGGATAGTGCCGCCATGACTTTCAAGAATACCATATACCATACTCAACCCCAAGCCGGTTCCCCTACCCTGTTCCTTGGTAGTGTAAAATGGCTCAAAAATGTGGGGCAATACATCATCCGGGATACCCGAGCCCGTATCGGCGATCTCAATACAGACAGCGCTTTTTTGCGCCTCATACCAGGTTTTAATACTCAAAACGCCTTTCCCTTCCAATGCATCCGCTCCGTTTAAAATAATATTCATGAACACATGGTTTAACTGCTGGGCATCACCGCTTATATAGGGCAGATTATCCGCAAGCGACTTTTCTATCTTGATGTTGTGAAATATGGATTGGTCCTCAAGCAAAAATATGGTGCGGCTGATGATCTCATTGATATCCTGCGGTTTCATCTCCTGATCGGTCTGTCGGGCAAACTCTAGCAGCTCCTTTACTGTTTCCTTGGCCCGTTCCGCATCTTCCAATACCCGGGTCAGGTCTGCCGTAGCCTCCTCAGGCAGGTCATATTCATCCATCACAAGTTTTGTATACAAAATGATCCCACTTAACGGATTGTTCAGCTGATGGGCCACCCCTGCCGCCATTTTGCCAAGGGATGCCATTTTCTCCGCCTGGAGCAACTGCACCTGTGTATTTTCCAATTCCTTCTGTATTCTGATTTCATCCCTGCGATCATGAAAGAACCCGATTGTTGCCACTTTATTACCGTTTGCGTCATAGACGATAGAGGCATTCAAACTGATGGGGATGAGTTCCCCGTCTTTACGCTTCCCATTGATATGGTATCCTTTTAGTTTACCAACCCCGCCGTATTCCTCGCTCATCAGCATCCGCATCACCTCCCGGGCTCCGTCGCCTGGATAGACATCCCGGATGGTTATCTCATTCATTGCCTCTCCAACCGTATATCCAACGATTTGCTCGGCGGCTTCGTTGAAAATCAGTATCCGGCCGGTGAGGTCTGAGGCAATCACTGCATCAACAGCACTGTTTAGCAAATTACGAAGGAAGGCATTGGACTGCAGCCTTTTTTCTTCCATATTCTTTAACGCCGGCAAATCAAAATCAAGCATCACCAAAGCTTCAACCTCATCCCCCTTGTATATGGGATAGGAAAACAGACATAACGTTTCCTCAGAATCTTTTGAATTGTCCCAGTGATCGTAGCGCAGCGATGATTTGCCGGTGCGCATCACTTCACCCGCCGGACAATTGGCACAAGGGCGGCTCCGGCCAAGCAAAGCCTCGTGGCAGGGCCGACCAATCAAATCCGGCGGATTATCCTTCATGGCGGTGTCGTTTGCGGCTAAAATTTTATACTCGGGTGATATGATAACGATTCTCCTGTTGAATGCATCAATGGCATCCAGCAAGTATTGTTGCTCGTTTTTTTTGCGGTTGGCTGCCATACTGAGTTTCCTAATGGTTGGGGGTTGTCTAACAGGCTGCTAGGTGAATGAAGATATCTTATGAAACAGCGTTAGTCAAGCAGAACCCTGTCCAGGAAAACCGCAAATGCATATCTGTAAGCCCCCAAGACGGCTCATGACACAAAATATTTCTGTTGCAAGGGCTTTTGAATACATGATATCCGAAGTGACAAGACCCGTGACGGACTAAACAGTTGTTTATCGATAGGATACCCTTGGGGAACAATGCAGAAATTTCCATTTGCCTTGTATAATATGGGATGGCGATTGGCCATACCGCTCCTTAGATTAAATCCCCGCCTAAAAGACGGATATGCGGCTCGCATGATGAGGGAGCCGCTACATGGACCGGTCGACATTTGGATTCAGGCGGCATCGGCCGGAGAGGCTTACCTCGCCGTTTCCCTGTTGGAAGCCATGCCGACGACTAACAGGAAGTTCAAGATACTGGTCAGCACCAATACCCGGCAGGGCATGGAAATTCTGGAAAAAGCCAGGGCTGAGATAAAGACCCAAGCGCCTCAACTTAATATGGAGCTGACATTTTTTCCATTTGATAAACCGTCCATAATGGAATCGGTGGTCCGGCAGATTAATCCCCGGGTAATGGTATTGCTGGAAACCGAATTATGGCCGGGGCTTTTATCCGTATTACATAAATATGGCTGCAAAATATTTGTTATAAACGCCCGAATGACACCTAAGAGCCTAAAAAGATACCGGATGCTTCCCAACCTCTGGAAAAAACTGGCGCCGGACCGGGTGCTTGCCATATCCAGGGCCGATGCAGACCGTTTTGCCGAACTCTTCGGTCGCGAAACCGTCGAAGTCATGCCGAACATGAAGTTCGAGCGGGTCAGCCTGAGTGACTCGCTTAATGACAAAGGCCGCGGTCTTAATGGGCTGCTTCCCCAACAGACCCACTTTCTGGTGCTAGGCTCCGTCAGGCAGGAAGAAGAATCAGATATCCTAAAAATGATCGGGAAGATTAAAAGCCATTTTCCCGATCTTATTATCGCTCTTTTCCCACGCCATATGCATCGACTGAACGCCTGGCGACAACATCTTGAAAAAATAAAAAGAAACTGGATATACCGGTCTTCCCTTTCAAATGAACCGGTCAAAGAGGGAACCATTATATTATGGGATACATTTGGCGAGTTGAGTGCGGCTTACGCCATAGCCACGGCGGTTTTTGTGGGGGGTAGTCTGGCGCCATTAGGGGGGCAGAATTTTCTGGAACCTTTAATCCACGGCGTAATTCCGGTCATCGGACCGTCATGGGAGAACTTCGCCTGGGTCGAAGAAGGCCTTTTCTCTTTAGGGTTGGTACGGAAAACAAGAAACTGGCAGACGGCGGCCGCGGAATTAATCAACCTGATTGACAACCCACCGCCCCGGAAAGAGATCCAGGGCATGGCCGCGGACTATATAAAGAAAAGAAAGGGAGGGGCGGAGCAGGCATGCCGGCTGATCATGCAAACGCTTAACTCCCAATCAACGGGCCAGGCATGATGGCAGATAAACCGAACTGCTACGGCATTATTCCGGCAAGGTACGCCTCAACCCGTTTTCCGGGAAAGCCTTTGGCTGATATTTGCGGAAAACCCATGTTTTGGCATGTATACCACCGGGCCAAACAGTGTCCTGATATCTCAGATGTTTATCTCGCGACAGATGACGAACGGATTGTTGAAGCGGCGAAAAGCCTGGATGTCCCGGTCACTATCACCCGCATCGACCACGCCAGCGGAACAGACCGGGTATTTGAAGCCGCGACAAAATTAAACATAAGTATCAACGATGTGGTGATCAATATCCAGGGGGATGAGCCGGTATTAAACCCCATGATACTGTCCGAGTTAGTCCGGCCTTTCGCGAATCCGAGTATTTGTGTCACCACGCCGGTCCGACCGATCGATCCGGAAAGTGCCGAAAGCCCGGACCGGGTAAAAGTCGTATTTACGCCCAAAAACGAGGCATTATATTTTTCCCGCGCCCGGATCCCCTTTGCCAGGAAAACAGGGACAGAAAAATTTTACGGCCATATCGGCATGTATGCGTTCCGAATGTCCGCACTGGCAAAATTTGTCTCGCTTCCGCCCGGGCGGATTGAAACCATAGAAAAACTCGAGCAACTGCGCCTGCTTGAAAACAAAATTCCGGTTCACGTCGTCATCACGGATCATGAAAGCCTGAGCGTGGACCGGCCAGAGGACCTTGAAGCGGTTGTCCGATATCTTGCCCGCAGCCAGAACCAAAATTTAAATCATACTTGAAGGAAAAAATATGGCGCTTCATCTGATTAACGATCTTTTCAATAACGAAAACGTCCGGTCCGTATTCTTAAAACTCAGATACCCGTTATTTATCCTACTGCTGGTGCTCCTGCTGACGCAGATCAAACCCTGTTGGTTCATTCCGGGGCTTATTGTCTCGATATTGGGTGAATTATTCCAGGTATGGTGTTTTTCAACCATTAAAACCAAAAAAAAACTCACCCGGGTCGGTCCCTACATGCTCATGCGCAACCCCATGTATATCGGTCGATTCTTTCTTATATTCGGCGTGTTGATGATGACCGGCAATCCCTGGATACTTATCGGCTTTACCATCCTTTACTACTTCTATATGGTCAACCGGGTCAGGCGGGAAGAAAAAACCCTAAGCCGAATATTCGGTGAGGAATATGAGAAATACTGTCAAACGGTAAACCGCTATATTCCCAGATTAAAAAACGTCCAGCCCCAAAAATTATTCGCCGTCTCATCAGAGAGCTTTTTTCAAAACAATGCCCATTGGAATATACTTCTGGTCGTATTCTGCTATATCGTATTGTTCTGTGCGACTTTTATCTGGCCGGTCGCGTAGGTTCTATTAACTGGTTGATATAATTCATTAATGGTTCCCGATCACCGCGGAAATCCATTTGTATCCCGACGACAGCCATATCTACCGGCGTTTTCATGCGACCATGGATCCGGGCATAATCTTTTTGTGTGGTAACCACACAATCAACTGATAAATGTTTGGCGCGTTTAAAAACCTGATTTAAATCGGTCGCAGAATAGTCAAAATGATCCGGGAATTCAAAAAAATCCACCAGTTGTGCAGGGGCTTCCGTAATCATCCGTTTAAATTCTGTGTTTCTGGCAATCCCGGAAAATCCCAAAACCCGTTGATTTTTTAGGGGGTCGAGATCATTTGGATGGTTGTTGGCCGCGATACTAACAGGCATTTCTTCGTTGGCCTTCACAATGCCGCATAAAAATGGTTGATTAACCGACCGAAAAGTTGGTGTATGGGGCAAGGCCTCCGATATTTTGGCTTCAAGCATCGAGTCTGGATAGTCTGCCCGCGTCATCACGATGGCATCAGCCCGCGCCAGAGCCGCCAGAGGTTCCCGCAAAATCCCCCTGGGCAACAGATAACGGTTCCCGAATCCAACGGTGGCATCCACCAATACAAAATCAATATCCCGGTATAGCCGGCGATGCTGAAAGGCATCATCTAAAATAATGACATCCGGAGAAAACGTGGCTATTGCTGTCTTGCCGATTGTGTAGCGATCCGCCCCCACGAGAAAAGGAATATGCGTCAAATACGAGGCCATCATGAACGGCTCATCCCCCGCCTGTTCCGGACCCATCAAAATGTTTTCGCCGTCACTGACCACACCGCCTGTTTTTTCCATTTGGCCCTTGTACCCCCGGCTGATGACCGCCGGGGAATACCCATAATCCCGGAGCATTTGCGCCAGATACATTGTCATGGGCGTCTTGCCGCTGCCGCCGACCGTCAGGTTGCCAACGGATATGACCCGGCATGGGAGGCGATACTCATGCAGCACGCCGCTTTCATATCCTTTGGCCCGAAGACGGCTACCTGCGTCATATATGCCGGATAAAAAATACAGTCCCTTTTCCAATACCGTCCGGTTCTGCCGGGCATCATTTTTCATGCATGCCTGAATCCGGGCCGACATTGATTCTAAAACCCCTGCACGATTTTTACTACTCAAGATTTAACACCATGAAACCGGCGATACAGATAAAAATCAAATTTGCCATCCATGCAGCCAGCATAGGGGGCAGAATCTCCCCATAGCCGAGCGACAGACAAAAACTGTATAAAGACCAATATACAAAAGCGGTAACAATACCATAGGCAAAGCTGACGGCCATGCCCTCCCGCGTTTTTCCCCTCAACGCAATGGCGGACCCGACTATACACATAATCAAACAGACGGCCGGAAACGCCGTCTTTGCATACAAATCAACTTTGTATTGGGTCGCATCATAGCCATTGCGCTCTACTTGATAGATATAGTTCCGCAACCTAGAAAAATTCATTTCTTCTGCGGATTTGGCCACCCGCTTCAAATCATCGGGCGTCAACGGCAAATCAACCGTTTTCTCATCATAGAACGCGCTGTCGGGGTTGCCCTCCACGCCGTCAAAATGCTGAACCATGGCTGAAAAAAATGTCCATTGCCCGTTTTTATAGACGCCTTTCTGAGCATCGATGCGCCGGCTCAGATGAAATTCACCATCAAAAACCATCGTGCTGACGCCGTAAATAATGTTTTCTGCCGGATGGAAATACTGAATATGGGTTATGCCCCGATGGTGCCGAAGCCATATGTTTTTTTCCTTGGATGTCACCATCTGCCTGCTGCCGGATTTTCCTTCCTCCAGTTGGAACGCCCGGCCGATCGTAATAGGAACCAAGGCTTCTGAAAAAATAAACAGCCCTGCACTTAAAACCAAGCCGATGACCATGACAGGAATCAGCAGGTATTTCAAACTCACACCGGAACTCTTGAGCGCAACCACCTCGTTGTTTTTTGACATTAACCCGAATACGACCAAAACGCCCAGCAATACCGCCACCGGCGTTATCTGGGAGATAATCAGCGGCACCTTGTAAACAAAAAAGAGCACCATTTGGATGGGCTGCAATTCGGCCTCAATCAAATTATCCATCTTGCCAAATACATCGATGGAAAGGTAGATTGCTATCACCATTACCATCACAATGCCAAAAAACTTAAAAAACATTCGGGTAATATAACGGTGAATGATGGGCATAAGAATTTCAGTGCTTGAATACTCTAAAAAATTGAAACCGTATCATCGGTCTGTCGTTTGCCACTCTGATGAGAAGGTAGATGCCGCCCAATCCCATAACTATATTGGGCGCCCACATACCGATCGCCGGCGGATAAATACCGGTTTCCCCAAAGACGATACCACCGGAGAGCATGACATAGTACAATAAAAAAGCAAACAATCCGATCCCGAGACCGGCGGAACGCCGGGTTGAGACTGACCCAATTCCCAACGGCACCGCCAGTATGGCCAGGGCAAGACTGGCGACCGGAATGGAAAATTTTTTATGAAATTCCATCAATACGGAATAATAGCGTGAGGTGTCCTCCTTTTTTCCGCTCAGATAACTGTTGATTTCAGAAAGGGTCATTTCCTTTTCATCTTTCTTTCCATCCTTGATATCAGCCAATGCGTTTTTAAAGTCCAACCGCAGGTCATACGTATCAAAACGGATGGTATGCGCGGAATGATCCGCCAGATCCACCTGATTAATAGTGCCGTCATAAAGCCTTAATATGAGAGTATATTCATTTGCCCCGGCAAACATATACCCCTCTGGCGCCACAACAGTGCTGCTTATGTCGGCTTTGCGCTGATCCTCGATAAAAATGTCTTCCAGTGTCTTATTTTTCAGGTTGATATGATTCACATAAAATGTAACTCCTTCAAAACTATCGTTAAACTGCTTTTCTTTGAGTCCGACATTGAAATTGGAGCGAGCAACGTCAAGGGCCAGAATTTTAGATGCATTGCTACCCCAGGGCATTCCATAAATCGCCATAAATCCGGTTAATCCCGCGCAGATGAGCCCAAAAATCAAGACGGGCGGCAACAACTGGTAAAGGCTGACGCCCCCGGCTTTTAGTGCGACGATCTCGTTATCGCCGGACATCCGCAAAAACGTAAGGAGGACGCTCATCATGACGGACATGGGAATAATATAGACTAGAAAATAAGGCATGGAATAAAGCAGCATCAGCATAAACGCCACGAAGCTGACCTGATAGTTGACAATCATGTTTGTAATCTCAAGAATCTGTTCCATCAAAAAAATAAATGAAAAAAACACCAGATTGATCACAAACGGCGGGATAAATTCCCGTAACAGGTATCGATGGATGATCGAATTAGATTTCATGATGGGATTTTACCCTATGCCATCGCCCCCTGTACTGAAGAAGCGCCGGCCTGGGTCTCAGTGAACTGAACTTTATAGAGTCTATAATACTCGCCTTTACGGGCAAGCAGTTCCGAATGCGCTCCTTTTTCAACGATACGTCCCCCCGCCAGTACGATAATACGGTTGGCGTAATGAACCGTAGACAGACGATGGGCAATGACAAATGAGGTGCGGCCTTTCATGAGGTTTTCCAATGCCTTTTGGACCAAACGCTCCGATTCGGTGTCCAAGGCGGCGGTGGCTTCGTCGAGAATCAAAATCGGGGCGTCCTTTAACAGCGCCCGGGCAATACACATCCGCTGCTTTTGTCCCCCGGAAAGCCGGTTGCCAAGCTCCCCAATATTCGTATCGAATCCTTTGGGCAGCGATTGAACAAAACTAAGAATATATGCCGCTTCAGCGGCTTCTTCAATTTCTTTCTCCGACGCCTCCAGGTTGCCATACGCGATATTGGCCCGGATCGTATCATTAAAAAGAATCGGTTCCTGGGTAACAATGGCGATTTCCTTGCGAAGATTGGCAATGGCGATATTTCGGATATCAATCCCGTCGATTTTAATTGCTCCGCCGGTGACGTCATAGAATCGGGGAACCAGATTGACGAGTGTGGTTTTTCCCCCGCCGCTGGCACCGACAATGGCCAAAATTTCACCCGGTTCCACCGTCAAACCGATATTTTCTAAAACCGTTTCCTCCCCGTCATAGGAAAAGGAAACATTATCAAATTCAATCCGGTGAACTCGCCGCGGCAACAGCACCGGTTCTTTTGGTTCCTCAATATCCGATTCGGTTTCCAAAACTTCAAATACACGATCCGCTGCGGCAAGTCCTTGCTGGGCCGTATTGTTTAATTTACTTAGCTTCTTGACAGGCGGATAGAGAAGCATCACAGCCGTCATAAAAGAAAAAAACGTGCCGGGTGTTGAAGACCCATCAATGACCTTGTGACCGCCATACAAGATAACCAGGGCTATGCCTACACCGCCAAAAATTTCCATTACCGGAGAGGTCAGCGCCCTGGCCCGAAGTGATTTGACGGCAAACCGGAAAACCTTTTGATTTTTTCGAAAAAAGTTCTGCTTTTCATAGGCTTCCATGCCAAAAGCTTTTACAATTTTATTGCCGGAAAATTTTTCATGAAGAAATGCGTTTAAATCCCCCATGGATTCCTGGCCGCGGGTGGAAAACCTTCGTATGCGGCGGCCGAACTCGACGACCGGAAAAAATGCCACAGGCAATACAACCATAGCGATTAACGCAAGCTTCCAATCCCGATAAAAAATTACGCCGATCAAGCCAAGGATGGTGAAAATATCTCTAAGCCCGCCGGTTACCGCCCGTGACACCATATTTTTTATAACACTGACATCATATGTAATCCTTGACATTAATACGCCGGTTCGCTGGTCTAAAAAAAAGGACAGCGGCAAATCGCTGATCTTGTTATACAGGCTGTCACGCAACTGTTTGATGATTCTCTCGCCCACATAATGCATTAAAAAATCCTGGCCGTACATCGCGGCTCCCCGCAACAGATAAATGATAATGATCAAGCTCGGCATGAGTTTGAGCATAAATTCGTTTTTATTCAAAAAAACGTCATCAAGCACGGGTTTGACAATAAATGCGGTGGCCGAAGTGGTGGCCGCCCCAAGCAACATGCAGATCATCGCCAGTATAAGTCTTACCCACTCTCCCTTAACATAGGCGATCAGTTCCTGATTCCGTTTCTGGATAATTTTTTTTCGGCTTTTCTGCATCTATTTAAACCCTGCAGGTCTTCCTATTTGACATTATCTGAGAGCATTTTAAAGGCAATGTCGGCCGTTCGTTCGGAGGCACCGGGACTGCCCAGTCGATTACGCACGGATTTCAATTTCTGCCGGATACTGTTCAGCCGTTCGGGATTGTTTAAAATTTCCACAGCCTCACGGGCAATGTTTGCCGGATTAGCATCCGCCTGGATCAATTCCGGGACAATGCGCTCGCCGGCGATGATGTTGACCAATCCGATATGGTCCACATTCACCAAGGCCTCTCCCAATCGATAGCTGAGGGCTGAGACCCGGTATATAATTACCATGGGAACGCCAAATATAGCTGTTTCTAGAGTAACTGTGCCAGATGCAGCCAAAACGAGTGCGCTTTTTTTAAATACCTGACGGACTTCCCCCGTGATTCGGTCGATGCGACAGCCTTGCATATACGGCCTGATAAATTGATCCGCCCATTCCCGATCAATCCCCGGTGCAATGGAAATCAAAAACCGGACGTCAGGAAAAACCTCCTGAATCCAGGTAGCCGCCGCAAGCATCACAGGGAGATTTTTTTCAATTTCACTTCGCCGAGATCCCGGTAATATGCCGATGGCCAGGGCGTTGTTATTATCATCTTCATTGACTAACGCCTGCTCCTCATAATAATCCAGCAGCGGATGCCCCACAAAGGTTGCCTGAATATTATGATTTCGGTAGTAATCTTCCTCAAACGGCAGAATCACAGCCATTTGATCAACATATTGCCTGATTTTTTCGACGCGCCCGGACCGCCATGCCCAGATCTGCGGGCTGATATAATACAACACCGGCACGCCTTGGTTTTTAGCAAGCTTTGCAATATGAAGGTTAAAATCCGGAAAATCGATAAGTATGATCAAATCCGGGTGCAACCCATTAAATATTTTTTTGATTGCCGATATCCCGCTGAAAACTTTCGGTATCTTTGATATGACTTCGGTAATGCCCACCACTGAAAGTTCATGAGCCTCCACCAAGAGCCGCACGCCTTCGGCTTTCAAACGCTCGCCCCCAATACCGCAGAAAAACATATGCTCATCCTTTTTCCGCATGGCGCGAACCAGATGGGCTCCATGAAAATCCCCGGATGTTTCACCGGCTATGATCACAATACATTTCGGGGTTTCATCACCGATCATGACCACCTATTCCATAAACTGACGGCTTGATTCCTTGATTTGCCGGGTAATACTTAACGCAATGTTTAATGCCTCCCGCCCCATTTGACCCGAGACCTCGGGGTTACCGCGCTTATCCACGACATCTAGAAATGAGCGGATTTCATTTTGCAATGCATCCCCTTGCTCAAAACTGCGTTCCTCCATCTGCATACCCGGTACCGGCGAGTTCTTGCCGTTTTCGCCGGGCCAGATATGAATAATGGAGCGGTTGGCAAAATCCAGCGATAAATATCCATCTTTTTGGAACAACCGGATTTTGCGTTCATTTTTACTTGAAATCCGACTGGCCGTAACATTTGCCACCGCCCCGTTTTCAAACTCCAGATGGGCGTTTGCAATATCCACATGCTCTGACACCACGGGCGCGCCCATGGCATGGGAATAGGACAGCCCAGATCTAACAAAATTTAATATAATATCAATATCATGTATCATCAAATCCAGAACGACGCTGACATCCGTCCCCCTTTCATGATACAGGCTCAGCCGATTGGATTCAATAAACATTGGATTTTTGATGATATCCTTTACTTCCATGACCGCCGGATTAAATCTTTCCAAATGCCCGACCTGCAATATAAGTCCTCGTTTTTCAGCGATATCGATTAACTCATCCGCCTCGGAGATTGTCATTGTGATCGGCTTCTCAATCAGCACATCGATACCGCTTTCAAGAAATGCCTTGGCAATTTTATAGTGATCGGGCGTGGGAACGGCGATACTCACCGCATCTACACGGCCAAAAAGTTCGCGGTAATCAGTAAAAGCTTGGGTCCCATGCTTTTTTGCAATCTGCCCGGCTTGGTCTTTGTCGATATCTACAACAGCGATTAATTCTGCAAGATCGGCATCGGCATATTTCTCCGCATGAAACTTACCCAGATAACCAACGCCGACAACGCCGGCCCGAATTCTTTCCATTAGATAATCCTTTGACGCGACTTATATTAAAGAAGCAAAAGAACTGCCATTAATCGTCGGAACGATTCAGCGCAACAATTGAAATTTTCCATCGATCAGCCAAATCGACCATTTCCGCCTGATCAAAAACCAACGATTTCCCCGCTTCGATAGCAAGCACCGAAGCCCCCGACTCATGCATGGTTCTGATGGTTTCTGAGCCAACCGCCGGGATATCAAAGCGGAAGTCCTGAATCGGTTTGCAGACTTTTACAACCACTGCGTTGCCGCTTGTCAACCGGCCGCCGCGACGAATGGTGCTGTCCGTACCGTCAATAGCCTCAACCGCCAATACCGATCCGTTGGAGACGACGACACACTGGCCGATATCGAGTTTGCCAATGGCTTTCGCCATTTTCCAACCCATCTCAATGTCAGGCTGCTCCTCTTTTTTGGGTTTGCGCTTTGTCCAGCAGCCTTCCTGGGCCAGTAATTCGGGGAGTAAAAACGTTGATGGCCGGATGTAGATGCCCTCATCCTCCAGGGCTTTGGCAAAAACCCGCAGCACCCGGTCATCATGGGTATTTTGCCGCATTCCGGCATATAAAGAAATGGCCTTGATATCCGGACGGACCTCGGTAATCGATCCCGGCTTTTTGATTGCCCCGATCATGACCGCATCTGTTATCTGATGTCGTTTAAAAAATTTAATCAGCCGCTTGATCTGCCCGATATATATGGTCTCTACAACCTCAACGCTATCAGCTAATGCCGGATCGGTTTCATTAACATATCCAATCGCATAAACCTGGTATCCTTTTTCTTTGGCTTTTTGAGAAAAGATCAGCGGGAAAGGACCGCTTCCAGCAATCAAACCGATACGTTGTTGCGTCATTTTTTTTAAAGCTACCTTGTAATCCCCCGCTCGGTGGATTTGATAAAATTAACCAGAGTTAAGACTTCAGGAGTATTTTCAACCTCCGCGAGGACCCTTTCCAATGCTTCATTAACCGTCAGGCCAATTCGGAAAATGATTCGGTATGCCTTCTTCAAATTGGATAATGTATTTGCAGAAAACCCATGGCGCTTGAGTCCCACTTTGTTCAACCCGTGAAGTGTGGCGCGGTCGCCGGCAGCGATGACATATGGAGGAATATCCTTGACGACTGCAGATTTACCGCCGACATAGCCGTAATCGCCGATTCGAACAAACTGATGGATCGCCACCAATCCCCCGATAATGACATAATCCCCAATTGTAATATGCCCGGCAAGGGTAGCGTTATTGGCAAGAATGACGCCTCTTCCGGTTTTACAATCATGGGCGATATGGGTATAGGCCATTAAAAAATTATCCTCCCCGACTTCGGTGACCCCGCCGCCGAATTCCGTGCCCCGGTTCAACGTCGCAAATTCCCTGATAATCGTATTTCGGCCGATCTTGAGATAGGTTTTTTCCCCCTTAAACCTGACTGCCTGGGGCACCGCCCCGATTGACGCATATTGAAAGATTTGACATCCCGGCCCGATTTCAACATAAGGATCTATGGTCACATGGGGGCCGATAACACAATTTGAACCGATCGATACATTATCCCGGATAATGGTATAAGGCCCTACCTCTACCGTATCATCAATTTCAGCCCCTGAATCCACAATTGCCGTTGGATGTATCATTGGTCTCCTCCGATTAACGCCATAAGTTTCGCTTGGGCAACCCGATTTTTTTCGACAAACGCATTGCCGGACATTTTAATAACGCCTGGCCGCCGTTTCCTGATTTCAACCCTGAATATCAACTGATCTCCCGGTAATACCGGATTTCTGAACCTTGCCCCATCAATGCCGGCAAAACATACCTGGTTCTTGTCCACATCAGGCAGGGTTTCGTATAAAAGCAAAGCACCGCTTTGCACCATCCCTTCTATAATCAAAACCCCGGGCATAATCGGCTTATGAGGGAAATGGCCCTGAAAAAACGGCTCGTTGATGGATACATTTTTTAGGGTAACGATTTTTTCATTCGGTATCACCTCCAGCACCCGATCGACAAAAATAAAAGGATACCGGTGCGGAAGCACCGAAAAAATTTTCTGGGTGTCATATGCCGTCGTCATCTTCTGAAACCCTGAAATCAATCGATTCGATTAACTGTTGTCGGCCTTCCCATTGCCGCTCATTTTTTTTACCATGGACTCCAATTTATCCAACCGCTTCTTTATCTCCGGCAACCGCGGGATAATCCGGTTTACCTTAAGCCATTGCCGATGCGGCATTTCCGGAGTCCCAGAGACGACCTGGCCCTCGGCTACGGAACGGGAAATCCCCGCCTGGGGACCTATGGTTGCGTAATCACCGATTTTGATATGCCCGGAAATACCCGCCTGCCCGGCAAGAGTAACGTTTTTACCAATACTGGTGCTGCCGGCGATACCGACCTGGGCAACAATAAGGGTATTTTCACCAACGGTAACATTATGGCCGATATGAACCTGATTGTCGGTTTTCACTCCCTTCTGAATCCACGTCTTGCCAAAAGTCGCCCGGTCAATTGTATTGCATGCCCCGATTTCAACATCATCGTCGATTTGCACAACCCCAACCTGCGGGATTTTAAAATGACTATCGCCTTCCTGTACAAACCCATAGCCATCACTTCCTATAACCGATCCTGAATGGATAATCACCCGACAGCCAATCCGACAGTTGTCCAGGATGGTTACGTTTGGATAAACTTCCGTATCATCTCCGACTGTCACATTGTCACCAACAACTACGCCTGGATGAAGACATACCCGGTCCCCTATGGTGATATTGTCCCCGATCACAACGGAATAACCGATCGACACATTCTGGCCGGACTCAAAATTAGCTCCGATACACGCTTTTGGGCTGATCCCGGCAACCGGTTGGGATTTTGGGAAAAATAGCTGCAAAGCCCTTGCAAATGTCAAACGGGGGGATTTTGAGTATACCAGATTTACCGAAACGGAAGGGGTAAAACTCCGTGGGACGATAATCGCTCCGGCATTAGAGCCTTCTATTTGTTTGAGGGTTTTTGCGCTATCGGCAAATGTCAGGTCAGTTTTGCCGGCGGCATCAAAGGGAGCAACGCCGCTTATGACCTTATGCGCATCCCCGGCAATATCCCCGCCGATGATTTCGACCAGTTCGGCAAGCGATATTTCCATGTCAATTCCCCGAATAGCTCTCATTATATTTTGCAATCAGCTTATCCGTTATATCAATGGAGTTGGGGTAATAGAGTGCCGCTCCCTTTTCGATAATGAGCAGATATCCTTCGTTTTTGCCGATTTCCTCAGCCAGTCCAAAAACATCGGTTTGCAATTTTTCAAGCAGTTTACCTTCAATTTCACGCAACTGTGATTGATATTTTTTCTGTTTGGACTGAAAATCATATTTTTTAATATCCAGTTCACGCTGTTTTTCCTCGCGTTTTTTCCTGCTCATCACCATTGCCTCCCGGCTCAGCTTTTCATTAAGTTCTTCTATTTCGTTGCCGAGGGCACGGATATCGGTTTCCATTTCACGCCCCTTTTCCTGAAGCTGGGCCTGAATATCTTTACCGGCTTCGGATTCGGTCAGAATCCGCTGCAAATCCACAACGCCGATCTTTGCTATATCCGCTGCAAATGACGGACAGGTAAACATTACAATTGTTGCGATACATGCAAAAATGGTAACAGATGCGCGCATCATATAACCCCCTTATATTATATATTTTTCAAATCAAAAAACATTGCCCATGGAAAACTCCCATCGCCCGCTATCCTCGTCATCCTCTTTATCTATAATATTGCCGCGTTCCAGACGAAGCGGTCCCATGGGAGAGTACCAGCGGATACCGTAACCCCAGCTCTCCCTTAAGTTATTCAGTTCAATCGGCCCATCGTCATAGGCATTACCTGTGTCATAAAAAATAAGTCCAACCAGGCCCTGATCCGGCAACAAAGGAATGATATACTCTACGTTTAACTGAACGTATTTTTCACCGCCGATGTCATTGCCTTCATCATCAACCGGACTGACATCCCGCCAGTCAAATCCGCGCAAAGAATTTATCCCCCCCAGATAAAAACGTTCCCAGTCAGGCAGAACCTTCCCTGAGCTTTCAGCAACATATCCGATCTCCCCGTGCAAAAACCCAACGGTTTTCCAAATCAACGGAAAATACCAGCCGGTTTCAGCCGTTACTTTTGTAAAGCCGATATCACCGCCAATGCCTGCATATTCAACCGTCAACCGATGCCTTGACCCTTCCGAGGGGTTGAACTGCCTGTTTCTGGAATCATAGATCACGCTTGTACTCACACTGCTTTCAACATACTCCTCTTCATAGATAAAGTACCTGTAAGCGGCATCAACATCCTCAATATTACTCACATCATAGGAATATTGAATATATGCGCGGGTGTAGTCAAAAATCTCGTATCCAAACTGAATAGAAGCGCCCCGGCTGTCCCGGGTGTATTCATCATAATCGCGCTCCCACTTGTTGGCCGCAATTCTCATAGAAAGCGGGATATCATACATCCAGGGTTCTGTAAAACTAACATCATACTGATGGCTATCACCGCCCGCCATAACCCTTAAATCCAGACGCTGCCCCCGGCCGAACAGGTTTCTTTCAGTTATGGAGGCCATCACATACGCACTGTCAATTGCGCTATAGCCCCCGCCAAAGCTGAATGTCCCCGTAGGCTTTTCCTCCACCTCTATATTTAGAACCATCTGATCGGGGGCGCTCCCTTGCTGCCGTCTGACCTTGACATCCTTGAAATAATCCAACCGGTATAAATCCCGGACGCTTTTTTTTAGTCCGGAGCTGCTGTATTTTTCACCCTCGTATACTTCAAGCTCCCGACGAATAACCTTGTCCCGCGTTTTTGTGTTGCCTTCAATAACGATTTTTTCAAAATACACCGGTTGATTTTTTTTGATATGAAATACGAGGTCAATCTCCCGGATATCCTCCTGCTTTTGAATCTCCGGCGCAATATCGGCCCTGGCGTAACCCTCATCCGCATACAGATCCGAAAGATTCATCACATCCTGGCGAATGGCCTTGCGGTTGAAATATTCCTCTTTAGGGCTAAGAAGTTTCTCATTCAGCTTTTCCGCTTGCTGGATAAGATCCCCGGACAGGGTGACTTCACCCATTTTAAACCGCTCGCCCTCTTCAATCTTTATTTCGATATAAATCCAGTTTTCCTTGTATATAACCTCGGGCTCGGCAATACGGGCTTCGGCATATCCATTATTATGATAAAAATCTGAAAGCTTGATGATATCCTGACTCAGGGCTTCCGAATCCAGCTCCCCCGAACCCGTCAACCAGGAAAAAAACCCCTTTTCCGATGTCTTCATCTCTTTTTTAAGCTTCTTGTCATCAAATGCCCGGTTGCCCTCGAATCGAATCTCCCGAATCCGAAGCTTTTTGCCTTCCTCAATATAAAATTCCAGGTTGGCCTGGTTTTGCTCCAATTCCTTGATTTTATAAGTGACCTTGACATTATGGTAATGCTTTTCCTTGTATAGCGTTTCAATTTGTTTGATATTTCGTTTGATACGAAATACATTAAGGATTGAACCACTTGTAATATCAATATTTTCTTTTATTTTCGCGTCCTCATACACATGGTTGCCCGAGACTTCAATGAGGCGTATGGTTGGTTTCTCCTTGACATAAAAAATAACAATTTTGCCGTCAGGCTCGGTTTCGGTTTCCACCCGGACATCATCGAAATATCCCATGGAAAATATGGCCTCCAAATCCCTGGAAAGCCGGTCCTCATCATATTCACTGCCGGCGCGGGTCTCGATCACCCGAAGAATTGCATCATCTTCAATCCTCTGATTGCCTTCAACCTGAATATCTTTCACCATTATGGATGCTGACGCGATAACGGCTATCAAAGTTACACAGACAAAAAGCGCCGAAACTAAAAGAAGCTGTCTTTGCATCTAACCTCACTTTAGATCCACCAGTTTACCATCGGCGAGAGTCAATTGGCGTTGCATGTAATCCGCCAAATGAAGATTGTGGGTAACCACCACGATGGTCATGCCAAACTCTTTATTCAATTCAAGCAACAAGTCATGTATCTGTTTGCTGTTCTTTTTGTCAAGGTTGCCCGTAGGTTCATCCGCCAGCAATATCTCAGGTCTTAACACAAGCGCACGGGCCAGGGCTACCCGCTGCTGCTCTCCACCGGACAACTGTGATACCCGGTGCTGCAACCGATGCCCTAACCCCACGCGCATCAGAATTTCCTCTGCCGTATTTCTGATATCCTTTTTTTTCAAACGGTTAATCAATCCAGGCATCATGACATTTTCAAGCGCAGTAAACTCCTCAAGCAGGTAGTGAAATTGAAATACAAATCCCATGATGCTATTCCGGAACGCGGCCAGCCGGGCACTGTCAAACTGGCTGATATCCATTCCATTATAAATAATCTTCCCCTGATCCAGAGGCTCAAGGGTTCCCAAAACATGCAAAAATGTCGACTTGCCAATGCCGGATTCCCCTAAAATGGCAATGGTTTCGCCTGCATGGATATCAAAGGAGAGGTTGTTTAAAATTTCTATTACCGTGCCGCTGCTATTAAATTGCTTGGATATCGCCTCAAGACGGATGAGCGGCGAGCCGGTTTCAGGCGGCGATATTTGCATCTTCCGGTGTCCCTGTCCATTTTTATCCATAACGCAGCGCCTCAACAGGGTTTAATCGCGAAGCTTTATAAGCGGGATAAATCGTTGAAAGAAAACAGATGCCCATCGCAGCCGCAACAATGATGATTACATCGAGCACGGCCAGTTCTACCGGCAATGTGGTAAAATAGTAAACATCTCCCGGCAATTCAATAAACTTATAGTGCTTCAAAAGGATGCAGCCGCCAATACCCATCACCGTGCCCAACACAGTTCCGATGGCTCCGATGACAGTGCCTTTGAAAACAAAAATCTTGCGGATACTTCGATGGGTCGCGCCCATAGCTTTTAATATGGCGATATCCCGGGTTTTCCCCATTACCATCATGATCAGGGTGCTCGCAATATTAAATGCCGCAACCAGAATAATCAGGGTCAGAATGATAAACATGGCCTTCTTTTCGAGTTTCAGGGCTGAAAAAAAATTCCGGTTCATCTGCATCCAGTCTGTCGTCCAATACGGAAAACCCATATTGTCGGCAATTTGGCCTGAGATTTCATCGGCCGCATAAATATCAGTTATACGTACGCCGATACCGGTAGCCGCATCTCCAATCTTCAATAATTCCTGGGCAGTCTGGATGTGAATATACGCAAGGGAGGCATCATACTCATAAAAACCAGACTCAAAAGTACCGGTAACCTTAAACCGTTTCATTGTCGGCATATGTCCGATGGGGGACATCATGCCGCGGGGCGATATTAGATAAACCATGGTGCCCGTTCCAACTCCAAGCTTGGCCGCAAGCTCATTGCCGAGGATGATTCCCGGCACCCGGATTTCGCCGTCGATCTTCTGCTGGGGGTTTAATTTTTGAGCAAGCATTTCCCTGTCAAAGCCTTTTACCGGGTTGCCCTTGGCTTCAGGATCAAGGCCGCGCAAAACAGCGCCGGACAAACCGGATGAGGATCGAAGCATCACCTGTGTATAGACAAAGGGGGCTGCAGACATCACCCGGGGCGTTTCCTCCAGAGTTCGTATAACTTTCTGATAATTCTCAATCGAGCCATTGTGAGATCTGACAATGATATGCGATTCAACGCCCAATATCTGGTTTTTAAAATAGGACTCCGCGCCTGACATAACGGCAATAACAATAATCAGTGCCATAACGCCTACGGTTACCCCGGCAACAGAGAGAAAGGTAATAAAAGAAATAAACGCCTGCTTCTGCCTGGATCTAAGGTAGCGCGCACCTATGAAATATTCAAAAGCCATCTATGTAATCCACAAGATTAATTAATACTTATCCACCGGCCTCATATGCGGAAACAGAATAACTTCCCGGATTGACGCCGAATTAGTTAAAAGCATGGCCAACCGATCAATACCCACCCCTTCTCCGGCTGTCGGGGGCATCCCGTATTCCAGGGCATGTATATAATCCTCATCGAACATGAGCGTTTCATCGCTTTCCTCTGATTTGTTTTTGAGCTGCTGAAGGAACCTGTCTCTTTGGTCGACCGGATCATTTAATTCAGAAAAACCATTGGCTATTTCCCGTCCCGCGATAAACAGTTCAAATCGATCGGTGATGTTCGGATTCTCCTTGTTCCGGCGTGAAAGCGGGGAGACTTCAACCGGATAACCGGTAATAAATGTCGGCTGTTGTAGTTTAGGCTCTACCAAAACGTCAAAAATTTTGGTCATCAATTTGCCAATGCCGACCGATCGCCCTGTTTCAACAGACGTCAATGAAATGCCGTTGTCTGTGGCGAATGCCTCCAGTTTTTCGCGGTCCTGCAAAAATTCAGGAGGTACACCCCCAATACTCGAAAGCGCATCCTCAAGGATGAGACGCCTCCAAGGACCGTTAAAATCGATTATATCTCCCTGGTATTCCACCTTCACGTCTCCACAAACCGCTGCTGCTGAACGCTTAACCATTTCTTCGGTCAAATCCATCAAGTCTTCAAACGTCGCATACGCCTGATAGAATTCAAGCATGGTAAATTCGGGATTATGCTGCGTTGAGATACCTTCATTTCTGAAATTGCGATTGATTTCAAACACCCGTTCAAAACCGCCGGTGACCAGCCGTTTCAAATATAGTTCCGGCGCAATACGCAGGTATAAATCCATGTCCAACGCATTGTGATAGGTCTTAAAAGGCCTTGCCTCAGCGCCTCCCGGAATAGGCTGCATCATCGGGGTTTCAACTTCAAGATAGTCCCTGTCTATTAAGAACTGCCGGATGGTTTTTATCAGTAAACTGCGTTTTAAAAAAACATCCCGAATTTCCGGATTCATGATGAGATCCAGGTAGCGCTGCCGAAATCTTTTCTCCGGATCTCTCAACCCATGAAACTTTTCGGGCAAGGGCCTAAGGGATTTAGAGAGCAACTTGATCTCATTTGCCAGGAGTGTCCATTCCCCTGTCTTTGTTTGGAACATGCCGCCTACAAGCCCGATAAAATCGCCCACGTCAAGTTGTTTAAACAAGGCATACGATTCACTACCCACTTCATCCTGTCTTATATAGGACTGCAACTGGCCGGTCCGATCCCTCAAACGGATAAATGCGGATTTTCCGAACCGGTTAATCGCCATAATGCGCCCAGCCGCACTAAAAATTGGGGCTTCAGGACGTATCTGATCGGAATCAGCATCTATAAGTGACAGGATATCCCTTACCGTATGGGAAACAAAGAAGTCATTCGGATATAATTCAACACCCGTCTCTTTAAGTGACCGGGCCTTCTCATGCCTTTTTTTAATAATATCTTTTGCCTGTTCCATTGATCTCCTGAAAACCTTACGGTTAATCGCATGGCGTTGTCTTTGCCGTGCGAGTTTTGATTGAGTTTCAAATGCACAACCCGAGCTACCCCATCCCAAAGGTTTTTTTTTCTAAAGACTCAAAAATGCGTCTCCCATCCTCCCTTGTTAAACGGCTTGCTATCCCATTTACCGGTTAGTGTCAAGATTTACTTGCGATGGTGCCTATGACTAATTATTGGAAAAAATATTAAATCTGATGGATTAAGGGTTATGAGGAGGGATTTTCCAAAGCTGGGGACGTGCCGACAAGCGGCAGTTTGACGGTGAATGTGCTGCCTTGCGCGGGTACGCTCTGCACATCGATCAAGCCGTTATATGAGGTTAGAATCCGCTGAACAATAGATAGCCCCAGGCCGGTCCCTTTGGCTTTTCTTGTAAAAAACGGATCAAAAATAGACTGCTGAATCTCCTCAGACATACCACAACCGTTATCTGAAATGGTAATACAGGCATACTTGTCGTCCTGGGCATACAATCGGATATCAACCTGCCCCTGCTTTTCTGTAGCCTCAACCGCATTCAAAAGAAGGTTCCAAACAACCTGGCGAAAGTGTTCCGGGTCGATCTCAACCTGGATATTTCCCTCAATGCTTTTTCTGATTTCCGGTTTCTGTTGATAATTACCCGTTTCAAACTGTTTAAGAATCTCACGGATCTCCCGATCGAGTGAAACAATCTTTTTATTGCCCGGCTGAGGTCTGGCAAACATTAAAAATTCATTCACCAGTGAACTGATGCGGTCCGATTCCCTTAGTACGATCCCCATTAATCGGGCATGATCACCGTTATGAGCAACTTCTTCTTTTAAAACCTGAATCGCCCCGTTTATAGCAGCCAGGGGATTTTTTATTTCATGGGCCAAGCCGGAGGCCATTTCTCCGATTGCCGCTAGCTTTTCCACCCGTTGTACTTGCACTTCCATGGCCCATAAATCATGTTTTGCCTGCTTTTCCTGTTCTGAGAGATAACCGGCCAAAAAAGCGACGGCAAAACAGGCGGCGATGGACATCAAGAGTTTAAAAATCACATAATTCCAGTCATAGTTTGACATCAAGAAGTCGGGTGCCGCATTAAAGGGATGAATAATGCCATAATATTCAAGATCCACCATGATCCCATACTGGATGCTGCATAAAACGGCAGTAACCATACCGCCTTTCCGAAAAAGAACCATGCTGGCATAAATGATGACAAGAATATAAAGGAATGAAAATATGCTTGAAAAGCTGCCGGTAAGAAAAATGATGCCGGTTACAAGAATCGTATCAATGATAATCTGGACATACCCCAATACCAACAGCACAAACAGCCGGCGGGTTAACAGCAGGATGGCGGTGTAGATAATTGAAAGAAAAATGGCAATGCCGGCTATGGCATTCAGAAAAAACAGCGGAGGGGTGAAAAATGTCTGATGCTCCCGAATTCCAGCAAATGTCGCTGATGCCAAAAGCACAAAGGCAAACAGCACCCGAAAAAAAATTAACCATTTCAGTCTTCGGTGCTGATCGAATTCAGGGGTATTTTTTTTAAAAACCATTTAAACAGCGGATTGACTCTTATAGATTACCCGCCATTTTAAATATCGGAAGATACATGGCAATAACCAGTCCGCCTATGGTGACGCCAAGAAAAACCAGCATAAACGGTTCAATTAATGCTGTCATATTATCAACTGCCTGATCAACTTCCTCTTCATAAAAATCGGCAATCTTTTCCATCATGGCGTCTATGGCACCGGTGGATTCCCCCACTGCAATCATCTGGCAGACCATGGGCGGGAAAACCCCAGTTTCCGACAAGGGGTCTGCAATGGTCTGCCCTTCAGCAATACCGGACCGTACATGATAGATCGCTTTTTCAACAGTTTTATTGTCAGCGGTCTTTGCAACAATATCCAATGCTTCTAAAATCGCCACCCCGCTGGCCAACATGGTCCCCATGGTACGGGTAAACCTTGCCACTGCTGATTTTCTGATCAGAATGCCTATTACCGGCATCTTCAACATCAGGTCATCGATAACCTCCCGTCCCTTTTCAGTCTTGTAAAACCGCCGAAAGGCGAAAATAAATAGCACCAAGCCTATAATAATCCATAGGATATTGCCTTTCACAAATTCACTCAAATGGACAACAGCTTGGGTCGGCGCCGGAAGTGCCCCCCCCATCGTGGAAAACATTTCCTGGAACACCGGGATAACAAAGACCAGAATGACAGCCACGACCACTATGGCGATAATGATGGTAACAATCGGATAGGTCATGGCCCCCTTGATCTGGGCCTTTAATCTAGCTGCTTTCTCCATATAGGCCGAAAGGCGGCGCAAAATAACATCCAGGATACCACCCGCCTCGCCGGCAGCCACCATGTTGACAAACAAGGCGTCAAACTGCTTGGGGTATTTTTTTAAAGCTTCAGCCAGCGTCTCCCCGCCTTCCACGGATCCCTTGATATCCTTCAACATTTTCTTAAATGTAGGGTTTTCCTGCTGAGACTGCAGAATATCAAGGCACTGAATAATGGGCAGGCCTGCATCAATCATGGTGGAAAACTGCCGGGCAAAAACAATGACATCCTGCTCTTTAACCGTGGGCTGTAAAAACGAAACATTCTCGAAAAGATCTTTTGGCTTTTTTTTAACTTTCTCTGGTGTAATCCCCTGCCTTTGAAGCCTTGTACGCACTTCTTGCTCAGTGGAAGCCTCCATTTCCCCTTTTGTGGCCGCATTATTTCTTCCCCGGCCCCGCCATTGATAAACCGGCATGTTCCCCCCTATTCGTGGTTAATGAGAATGGATAGCAGACCTCTAATGACAAAATCATCATCTGATAAAAGGCGATATAGAATAATATTCGTGTATTCGTGAAATGGTATGTCCAACATGTTTGTTGTACAATGTCCTGTTACCGGGTTTTAATGATACATAGATTTGGTTTAGATGTCTACCACAAACACTTCTCAATTACAAATAAATTCAAACGCCAATATTGACAGTCTCGTAAAAAGTCGATTTTGA
>JAGYOX010000200.1 GCA_018399235.1 Desulfobacterales bacterium
TGCATTGTTTTTTATCTGCTCGGGGTGAATTCAAAACCGAATGCCGCCATGATGCCTATGGCTATCCTGCTGCTGGAAGTCGCCTTTTTCCAAAATCTTGCCGATCGTGTCATAAGAAAAAGGATTTTTCTTGCCGCTCTATCAATTGCAGGTGTTATTGCAGTGGCGGGATCTGCTGCATTCATCCAAAGCGATCCTTTTTCTTTTTTAGATTATCTTTACCATATAAGAACGTTTACCCCTACGGAAAGACTGCTTGCACAACCACGGGTAATTTTGTTTTATATCTCACAGATTTTTTATCCCATGCCGGAGCGATTCTCAATTGCCCATGATGTGGTGTTATCATCTTCGTTGCTTAAACCCTGGACAACCCTGCCAAGTATTTTAATCATTTTTTTTCTTATCATGCTCTCCATTTTCCAGATCAGAAAAAGGCCGATCCTCTCCTTTTCAATTCTTTTTTTCTTTTTAAACCATGTCATTGAATCCAGCATAATCGGACTTGAAATAATTTTTGAGCACCGGAACTATCTGCCTTCTTTTTTTCTGTTCCTGCCGGTGGCTTACCTGCTGAACTATCTTTTATCCATCTATAAAAGAAAAAATATCGCAGTCTATACTTTCACCTGCTTACTTATCGTATCTATTGTAACCTTTTTTTCAGTAAGCACATATATCCGCAACCAAGTGTGGGAAAATGACATTACCCTATGGCAGGATGCGATGTCAAAAGCCCCAAATGATGCCAGGGCTTTAAATATTCTTGCGATAAGGCTGGCATGGGGGGATAACAGTAGGCACCCCAGGCGATATGATATGGCCCTGAAACTCCTTGAGGACTCTTTGGACAAACATATTGCATCAACTTATGTAAAGGCGGATATTTACGGCAATATGGCATTGATCTATTTTTATAACAAAAACGAACCGCAAAAGGCGTTTGAGCTTTTTGACCAGGCATTGGAAATTTATCCAAAAAATCTCAAAATCAGGCATGATCTGGTCGATGCATTGATTATTGAAAAAAAATTCAATGAGGCTTTAAAACACGTAAATATCCTTTTATCAAAAAGCAGTTCGAACGGGATTTATCACAACCTTAAAGGCCATATTCTCTTATGGCTGGGAGAATACGAACCCGCATTATCCTGTTTTAAAAAAGCCTATGATCTGATATGGGAAAAAACAAGTATCATATTAGGTACGTCGGTTGCGTTGAATTTATCCGGTCAACACGAAAAAGCAGAGGAATTATTGGTCCACGCGATTAAACAGCATCCGGATTATCTGTTTTTTTATCTTGCCGCCATAGAAAACTGCATCCGGGCTGGTAAAAAAAGCAGGGCGACAGAATATGCTCAAAAAATGTCTCGCCAGTTTGATCGGCAGAGTATTCGGCAAGGGCTTGAAACCTATACCGACAACCCGAAATACGCGCCCATTTCCAAGGCTATCATTGCGCCTGTCATTCTAAAAACGGATTGAAAACCTGACCTAAAAATTTCTGCAGGCAAGACAAAAGCATGAATGAAAATCGCCACAAACTCCCCATTCTAAAACCAGCCGTATTTTTGACCATTCTTATCTGCCTGATTTACTCTAATACTTTGAATTCTTCCTGGCAGCTGGATGATCTTAACAATATCATCCAGAATTCAAACATCCAGATGCGTTCGCTGAATTTGAACTCCATTATTGATAGTCTTTATGGCGCCTCGCATAAAGAAGGTCTGTACCGACCCGTGGCCTATTTTACTTTCGCCCTGAACTGGCTGTGGGGAGGGGATGACGTCACCAGCTATCATTTAGTCAATATTGGGATACATATACTTACGGCGTTTTTTCTTTTTCTGACGATTTCGTCTTTGCTTCGAACACCAAATATAAAGGGGTGGGATCAAAGCAGTATTTATTTTGTCGCGTTGCTTTCAGCGGTGCTCTGGGCAATCCATCCAATACAGATCCAAGCAGTAACCTATATCGTCCAGCGCATGGCATCCTTGGCGGCCCTTTTCTATATTATCGGCATATTCTCTTATCTTAAGGCCCGCATGACCCACTCCAAAATATACCGTATGCTTTGGTGGGGCTTATGCGGGTTGGTATTTGTGCTGGGGGTTGGTTCCAAAAACAACGCCATTATGCTGCCGGTTATTCTTTTGCTCATGGAATTTGTATTCTTCAGGGATTTGAGCCAAAAAAAAAATTTGACACAGGCTGTGGCAATTCTTCTCGGTATGGCGCTGATAGTCGCAATAGCCGGCATCTTTCTGTTTATGGAGGACGATGCCAGTCAATATTTTAAGGAACTTTACGAAGCCCGTCATTTCTCAATGTATCAACGTCTGTTAACCCAACCAAGCGTGGTGCTGTTCTACCTGTTCCAGATTTTTTATCCTACAGTTGAACAATTTAGCATTGAACATGATTTCACCGTTTCAACCTCCTTGTTTCATCCATGGACCACATTTCCGGCCATCTTGATTGTTTTAGCGTTAATCGTATTCGCCCTTTGGCGAATCAAAAAAAATCCAATACTGGCTTTTGCAATTTTGTTTTTTTTCGGCAATCACGTTATAGAATCCACGATTATCCCCCTTGAAATGGTTTTTGAGCACAGAAATTACCTGCCTACCCTGTTTTTATTTGTTCCGATTGCAATTGGGGTCAAAAAAGCCTTTGACTACTATTACAATGCTAAGAAACCAATGTTTTATTTTCTGATTTTTTCGGTATGTGCCGTCATGATCGGCATTGGCACGAGCACTTATATCCGGAACTGGGACTGGCGATCTGTGAAAAGCCTGTGTGAAGATGCCATAGAAAAAGCCCCGGAGTCATCAAGGCCGGTACACAATCTGGCATATGGATATTATAAACCCACTGGTCAAATTGAAAAGGCGTTGGCGCTTTATCAAAAGGCCCTGGAGTTGAAAGCCCCTCAAACCATATTTAAGGCTGATATCTACAATAACATCGCCGCTATTTATTATTCTCACTTGAAAGACTACGAAAAAGCGGTTGAATACGCAAAAAAATCGTTAATAATACATCCGAAAGACACAACAAAGATGCTCTTGTGCGATGCGTTAACTATGCAGAGGCGTTATGATGAGTCTCTTTTCTTCCTGGACGAATTCCTTAAGCAAGCGCCTGGAAATATTTTACTTCTTTATCGAAAAGGATTCATATTGCTTAAAAAGGAAAGGACGGAAGAGGCTTTGGCGTCATTTAGGCAATGCTTCCGGCAAGCCCCTGATAACTGGAAATATCTAAGAGAAATCGGATTTTGCCTCACGCAAATGGCGGATTATGAAACCGGATACTGGTTTCTGAATCAAGCGATAGCACATCGTCCAAAATCACCGGGTATTTTGCTGGGACTGGCCGGCAACAGGATCCATGCCGGTTATACGGATGAGGCAAACCCATGGATTGAGCAATTCATCGATAGAATGGGCGTTTCAAACATCGAAAATTTTTTAATCGAGGTTTCAGAAGATCCTTTTGGACTGCCTTTGTTTTTTGACGGTGTAGCGCCGCTGATTTCCCAAGATATCCGTAAACGCTCGGAAAAATATCTAGAAATTGCCGATATGATTGAAAACCGTTTCTCGAATAGTGTTGAATAGATTCTTCTCATGGACTTAATATACCTTGCAGTGCTGTCATTCCGAGAAACGAAAGTGACGAGGAATCTTGTTTATAAAAGATTTCTCGCTACCGCTCGAAATGACCACACGGGTTGTCCTTAAATCACTTTTTACATCAAAAGGGCTCCTCGCAGAAACTCAAAATGAAATTCAAGCGTTCCAAAAAACAGATTGTGCCTCTT
>JAGYOX010000201.1 GCA_018399235.1 Desulfobacterales bacterium
ACTAATAACCACTCAGCCCTGACCAGGAGGCGTAATGGCACTGACAAAAAATAATATCGTAGAAAAGGTAAATGAACTCGGCTTTACCAAAAAAAAATCGGTTGATATTGTAGAAAATCTTCTTGAGATAATCAAAAGAAGCCTTGAATCCGGCGAGGATGTCCTGGTATCCGGTTTTGGTAAATTTTGTATAAAGAAAAAATCAACCCGTCGCGGAAGAAATCCCGCTACAGGTGAAGATCTGCTTTTGGATGCGAGAAACGTCGTAACATTCAAGTGCTCCGGAAAATTGCGGGAATCCATTAATAAACGACAGAATAGTTAATCAGAAAAACAAAATAGAAAAACCGAGAGAAGCGGATATATCCAGAGTTATTATCCCTGTTTCTTTGAACATAGTAAAAAAGCCTTCGGCTGACCGAGGGCTTTTTTATAATTTTTTAGAAATCGGAAAGCTCATAAGCTTTGATTTTCTGAAGCAGGGACGGATGGCTTATTTCCAGCAGCTTGGCGGCCTTGGTACGATTGCCTTGAGTCGCTTCAAGTGCCCGTTGAATCAGGTTTTTCTCAAGTATTGCCTTTCCGGCTTTTAAGGAATACCCCTGAAATATATCTTCGATGCTTGAGCCATGCTTTTTGGTGCAAAGCTCGGATGGAAGAAGTTCGAACTCGATAACTGTCCCCTCACAAAGAACGACCGCCCTTTCAATAACATTTTCCAGTTCCCGAACGTTACCCGGCCATTGATGCCGCAACAACAGGTTCATGGCAGAAGAAGAAATACGTTTAACCGATTTATCAAATTTTTTGTTGTAGCGCTCGATAAAATGCCGACAAAGAAGCGGGATGTCTTCTGTTCGTTCAATCAGCGGGGGCAGCCGAATCGGCATGACGTTTAAACGATAGTATAAATCTTCCCTGAACCTGCCGGCTTCAACCTCGTCAGCCAGATTCTTTGAAGTGGCGGCAATAACCCGCACATCAATCTTTTTTGATTGGGTATCCCCTACCGGTCGAATCTGATTGTCCTGCAATACCCGCAGCAGCTTGACCTGAAGGGGCAGCGGCAGATCTCCGACTTCGTCAAGGAATATGGTCCCGCCGGAAGCAGCCTCGAAAAGCCCCTTGGTATCCTTTTCCGCCCCTGTAAACGCCCCCTTTTTATAACCGAACAGTTCGCTTTCAAGTAATGCTTCAGGGATACCACCACAATTTACTGGAATTAAATTGTTTTTTCTTCTTTTGCCCTTAAAATGAATCCCCCGGGCGACCAACTCCTTGCCAGTCCCGCTTTCTCCGCTGATCAACACGGTCGTCTCATAATGCGCAACTTTGGCGGAAAGCTTGAACAACTCCTGCATGGCCTTGCTTTTTCCGATCATCTCGCCGAAATTAAAACTATCCTCAATCGCCTTGATCTGTTCCTTAAGGCGCGTATTTTCAGATTTCAAACGCTCCCGCTCTTCCGCCTTTTTCAGGGTCAACAAAATCTCATCCGGTTTAAAAGGCTTGTTGATATAGTCATAGGCGCCTAGCTTCATCGCTTCAACAGCCGTATCGATCGTTCCGTATGCTGACATCATGATCACATTGGTCTGATCAAGCATTTCCTGTGCGGATTTTAAAAACGTCATGCCGTCCATCTCAGGCATCCGGACATCGCAAAAAATAAACTGGTAGGTGGTATGGGATACGTTTTCCAAGGCCTGCGCCCCGTCTGACACCGTATCCACCTCATAGCCGGATTCGGTCAAGAGGGCCTTTAACATATGCTGCATATTAATTTCGTCATCAACGACGAGTATTCGTGGTTTTGGTTTTTCTGTCATAGGCAAAATCTTTTGTTATAAGTGCAATCACAATTCAGGCGACACTGGAAGATATATCGAAATGGCGGTCCCTTTATCCAGCTCGCTGTTAACTTTTATAATACCGCCGACCTGCTCGATTATCATGTAGCTGACCGAAAGCCCCAGGCCGGTCCCTTTCCCCGGCTCCTTTGTCGTATAAAACGGATCAAATATATTATCGATTTCCTCCCTGGCGATACCGGTTCCGTTATCAGTGACAGTTAATTCAACGGTAGGGCTCTGGCTGATGGCATTCTCGCTGGATGCTTCTATGTCACTGGTTTGAAGCAGGATTTTACCGGCCTCTGAATTACTTGACACAGCAATTGAATCCACTGCATTGATTAAAAGGTTTATCAATACCTGCCTTAGCTGTTGATAATCCGCATGGGTCGTGTCTTTTGTAGCTGTACAATCATACACGAGTTCTATATTTCCCATCAACGGCTGATTAAGAAACATCTGGCCGACATCTTTAATTAACGCATGAATGAAAACGATTTGTTTGTCAGAGGTAGATGACCTCGAAAAATCAAGCAGCTGGCGAATAATAGTATTAATCCGGTTAATTTCGGATTCAGCCCGCTCAATATAATCCTTGCCGCTGGGATCTGCCGCAAAAGCCGTCTGTCTTTTGAGCAGTCCGAGATATCCCAGCACCACCCCTAAGGGATTTCCAATTTCATGGGCAATCCCCGCTGACAGGCGGCCGATGGAAGCAAGCTTTTCCGCGCGAATCATTTCTTTCTGGGTTTTTTTAAGGTCCGCATGCGCTTTTTCCAGGCAATGCAAGGATTCTTCAATTCTTTCCTTATCCGTCTCAATCCGGCGGGCCATTCGGTGGATGGCGTTAGAAAGCTTGCTGAATTCCGTATCGCGCTTCTCCGGATAGTCGGGAAACTGGTCGGTTGACCGCAAATCCTCGGTTAATCGAATAAACCGGTGAATCGGCCGAACAACAATCCGGGATAACCTGAGCATACCGATAAACAAAAGAACAAAAAGATTGGCAAGGGAATAAAAAACAATGATTTTTTGGGATTCGCGTAAGTTCGAATAGATGTCGTCGAGTTTTATGGCAATTGTTGCCGCTACTGCAGAGTCAGACTTCAAGTAGGGTTTTGTAATGACCGCATACTTGTTCTGTGTCCAAAAAACCCCCCAGGTCTTGCCAAGAAAAAAATGCCGGCGATCGTTATTTTTGACTGAATCCCGGTTTATTTTTCCAATATCAACCAAAATATCCGGAGGCAGATGGCCAAATTCCAAAGATTTTTCTTCTTTGACGGTAAACAACGCATACGTCGCCTCCGGGTAAGAGATATCCATAAGGCGGGTGACGACGGTTGTAATAGTCGGTTGACCGGTTATTTTGTTTTTGAAAAATTCTTTGGAAACCTCATCTATAAATTGTTCGCCACGCTGCATCCGATCCTGGATTAGATTTTTCTGGACAATTCGAACAACCACAAAATCGGTCAAAAGAATGGCAAGCAATAAAAAAAAGGCGAAATTAAGAGCTATTTTAGTTTTTAGGCCTTGAAATAGCACGGTATGCCGGAGCAACAATGATTGGGTTAATAAGCATGCTACAGCTTATATAAATATTCAGTTTTTAAGATTTTAAAGCAACAACCGCCAACTGGCAACAGTTTTTATTTAAAACGTTAGGAAAAGGCACTGGGGGGCTGAGGGGCTAAGGCACTAAGGGGCTGAGGCACTAAGGCACTGAGGGGGAAGGATTATATCTTTTTTTTATATCAAAAGGGTTTTTCATTACCCCCTGCTTAAAGGGCTATAAAAAGGAGGTTTTCCTTTTTCACTTAGTGCCTCAGGACCTCAGTGCCTTAGTGCCTTCACCATCAAAGCCAAATAAAAAAGCCCCTGCGCGAACCGGCATACTGCCTTTGCCCAGGGGCCTTTATATAGAGATATTTCGGCGGCGTCCTACTCTCCC
>JAGYOX010000202.1 GCA_018399235.1 Desulfobacterales bacterium
AATGGCTTTAAAAAAATATAAAAATCTTGTCAGATGGGTAAAAAATGTATAAAATTATAGTTTTTAGGTATCAAGGAGATCGCTTTTTATGAAAACCAACTTTATGCCGAATGCTCAGCCGGCACTGATCGGAAGCCTGCCAATGGATGATCATCAGGCGGCTATTGACTTGATGGACGAACATACGCCGGATATACCGTTGTGGATACAACTGCCGAACTTTGCGGCCGAAGGGATGATGGTCCAGTTTCTGCCGGGCATGCCCGGGGTTGCTAAAGACGGGGATAAAACCTATATTAACACCGCGGATGATGGGTTTGGCCAGGCCATGCTGGCCTTTTATGAGGATTATATGGCGGTATCAGATGGCGAACTTGATATCGCCGCTTCAAGGTTTGCGTTGACCGACGAGACCGCGCCCGGGTTTTCAGAGTTTCTGCGCTATCTGGATGGCCGCCCGAAGCCGCCGACGGCGGTGAAGGGTCAGGTTACCGGACCCTTTACGCTTGCCACCGGCGTCGTGGATGACGCCGGTCGTGCGATTTTTTATGATGACCATTTAAGGGATGCCGCGGTCAAGCTGATCGCGATGAAGGCGCGCTGGCAGGTGAATCAGTTGAAAAAATACGGGGTCCCGGTGATCGTTTTTTTGGATGAACCCGGCCTTGCCGGATTTGGCACCTCCACGTTTATCAGCGTGTCGCGCGAGGAAGTGGATGACTGCCTGGCCGAGGTGATTTCTGCCATCCATGCAGAAGGCGGCATCGCCGGTATCCATGTCTGCGCCAACTCGGAATGGTCCATTGTTCTGGATTCAGCTGCGGATATAGTAAGCTTTGACGCGTATTCGTTTTTTGATAAGTTTATTCTTTATTCAGAGAATGTGAAACGGTTCGTTTCAGAAGGCGGAATTCTGGCATGGGGGATTGTACCCACCGGAGATGGGGAAACCATTGGCAGGGAAACCGTTTCCTCGCTGCTTGATCTGTGGGAAGATGAACTCAGGCAGACGGAGGTGCTTGGGCTGGATCGGTCCACTATATTAGAAAAATCCCTGATAACGCCAAGCTGCGGTACCGGCTCGCTTTCGCTGCCGGACGCAACGCGGGTGCTTGAGTTAACCCGGGATCTATCAAAAAAGATAAGGGAGTTTTATGAGTAAGAACAGACAGGCCAACGAATTCACGGGGGGGAACAAGTATGTGCTTGACGAGGAACTGGCCAAAATCGTCAATATTTCCATGGCCCTTGAGATGCCGCTGCTTTTAAAAGGCGAGCCGGGCACCGGTAAGACCATGCTGGCCCATGCGATTGCCGAATCCCTGCGTATGCCGCTGATTGTCCTGAATGTGAAGTCCAACATGAAGCTGGTTGAGGCGCTTTACCAGTATGACACCCTGACCCGGTTAAACGACAGCCGGTTCGGGGATTCCACCCGGGATGTCAGCCGGATCGAGGACTATATTAAGATGGGCAAGATCGGACAGGCTTTTGTCGCCGATGCCCGGACCGTCCTCCTGATCGATGAGATTGACAAGGCGGACACGGATTTTCAGGATGACATGCTGGATGTGCTGGACCAGATGGAGTACGACATCATCGAAATCGACAAAACCATTCGGGCCAAGAACCGTCCGGTCATTGTCATCACCTCCAACGCGAAAAAGGATCTGTCTGATCCGTTTCTGGGCCGATGTAATTTTCACCACATCGCCTTTCCGGATCCCAAGATGATGCGTAGGATTATCGGCGTGCATTTCCCCGATCTTGACACTGAGGTCATGGAAAACGCCATCGCCACGTTTTACAAGCTGAGAGAAATCGATGTGGTGGAGAAAAAACCGGCGACCCGGGAGCTGATCAACTGGATACGGGCACTTCAGATGGACCCGGACTTCAAGCCCAAACAGCTTACCAAGGGCGATATTCCATACCTGGGCGTTCTTTTCAAGAAAAGCCAGGACTATGTGAATGCCGGCAACTATATTAACCGAAGGAAGATGTTCTAAGCATAATCCATGTTTGTCGATTTTTTTTACAAACTTCGCGAGGCCGGGATCCCTGCGACGCCGACCGCGTTCCTGACCCTTTGCAAGGCGTTAAGCCTTGGCCTGATTACCTCCCTGGAGGATTTTTACACCGCCTCCCGGGCGATACTGGTCAAAAGTGAGCGGCATTTTGACCTGTTTGATCAGCTTTTCGCCCATTACTTCGAAGGTGCGGAGATGCCGGACGTGGAGGGGGTGGAACTGGATAAAATGGCCAAGGCGCTCCTTGATGAGTGGCTGAAAAACCCGAAGCAGATTGCCGAGGCCTTTGGGGTGGACCCGGAAACCCTGGAAAAGTATTCCCCCGAGGAGCTGATCGAGTATTTCAAGGAGCGGTTAAAAGAGCAGACCGAGCGGCATGACGGCGGCAATCGCTGGATTGGCACGGGCGGGACATCTCCGGTGGGACACTCCGGATACCATCCCGGCGGCATGCGGGTCGGCGGCGCATCCGGAAACAAATCCGCGGTAAAAGTGGCCAATGAAAGGCGTTATAAGGATTACTCCCGGTCCGGCCCCCTCACCCATTCATCCATGGGGGAGGCATTGAAGCGGCTGCGGAATTTGGTGCCTGTGGGCCCAAAGGATGAGGTCAATGTCGATGAGAGCATCTACCAGACCATGAAAAATGCGGGCGAGATTGAAATCGTATTTGACCAGAGCCTGAGGGACCGATTGAAGGTGATCCTGATGATCGATAACGGCGGATGGTCCATGGACCCTTATGTACCGGTTGTCCAGACGCTTTTCAATTACGCCAAATCCCAGTTCAAGGATTTAAAAACCTATTTTTTCCACAATACGGTCTACGATACCGTGTGGGAGGATCCCAGCCGGTATAAAAAACCGGTGCGTGTGGACGAGTTCGCCCGGAAGGATCCGGAAACCCGTCTGATCATGGTGGGCGATGCCAGCATGGCCCCTTACGAGCTAATGGCCAGGGACGGCTCCATTTATGTGACCGACCGCAGCGGGCTGCCGAGCATTGAACGGCTGCGATTTCTGGCGGACACGTTTCCCCACAATGCTTGGCTGAACCCGGTATCAGAGCGGATGTGGCCCTATACCCGGACCATTATGATGATCAATCAGATTTTTCCCATGTTCGAACTCTCCATTGACGGGCTTGAAGGTGCGGTAACCCAGTTAATGGCTGCTTGAATAGGCACTAAGGCACTGAGGCACTGAGGCACTTGGGGATTGAGGTAATTCTTTCGTTTTGTCATTATCGAGCGGTAGCGAGAAATCTTTTTTGCAAGATTTTTCGTCACTTTTGTTTCTCAAAAGGCAATGACAGAACCTTTTGGAATAACAATAATATATATTGTTAAATCAGTTGGCGGATGCGCTGGCGCTTATCCGCCCTACAGGGTGTGGCCGTTAATGGTAAATGCGATGTAGCGGCGGGCTTTAGCCCGCCATTCGCAGAAGCGGCCGCTGTTACAAAACGCGTCCAATGGAAGGCTAAAGCCTTCCACTACATAGATTGTGCAGATTTCGTTGAGCCGGCTATGAATTGGCGGATGCGTTGGCGCTTATCCGCCCTACAGGGCTTATACCGTGATGCCACTTAGAATGAGAGTTCTCGCTAAAGATAGAAATGACAGCCGGATTAATTGGCCGGCAGGCAATTTAACAGAACGGGAGC
>JAGYOX010000203.1 GCA_018399235.1 Desulfobacterales bacterium
CAATCCCAAGCCGGTGCCGTATTGTTTTTTGGTTGTAAAGAACGGTTCAAATATTTGTTGTATCGTTTCTTTTGTCATCCCCGGGCCATTATCGGCGATGGAGACGGCAATTTTATCCGCATTCGCGTTCCATGACTTCAATGTCACTTCGCCGCCCTGTTCGACAGCGGCAAATGCATTATTAATAATATTTAAAAAAACCTGCTGGAGCTGTCCTCGATCCGATGATATTTTTGGAATCTCCTCATCTAATTGGTATTGCGTGTGAATGTTTTTTGAGATGGCCTCTTTTTTCAAAAACCCCACGGTTTCCTGAAGCACCTCATTGGCATCGAGCATTTCATAATGAACGCCAATTTGGCGGGCAAAGCCTAATAGACGCTGGGTAATGGATTTGCAGCGATTGACGGATTGATTAATAGAGGCGGTCATTTTAAGCAGTTTGTCCTTGTCATAATAGCGGTCATGCTCGACCAGATCCTTCAAAAGTCCGGCTTTTTCATTAATTATCGATAACGGATTGTTGATTTCATGGGCAACGCCCGCCGCCAGGCGACCAATGGAGGAGAGCTTCTGTGTGTATTCCAGGTTTCTGAATGCGGCTTCACGGCGTTCATCGGCCTCCTGGATGCGCCTTACCAACTGGTTGGTGACCCGGAATATCACCAGGAGAATGGCTGCCAGGCTGGCCAGAAAAATGTAAATCATCTCCTTTCTCAGCGAATGCCAGGATTTCAGAATAATTGAACGGGGGATCACCGTAACCAGCGTATAGTCGTGTTTGAGAAATTTCGATGAGATCTGGAAAACCTCCCGGCCCAATGGATCGGTTTTCTCAGTTACATGTGTGCCGGTCCCGGCGCGGGGAACAGAGAGGCTGCACTTTTCAAGTACACAGCCGTAAAACTTGGACTCCGTCTGGAGGATGCCCTCTTTATTGATGATAAAAGCATCGCTGATGGGGGCCAGCCCCATGGCGGCAATCAGGTTGTCTAGTTTTTTGGTGTCCATGGTGGCACGAAGCACCCAGAAAGTCCCGTCGGATTCCAGATGCTGGGCGGCCAGTGCAATATGGGGGAACTTCCGGTATCCCATGAAAACGTCGCTGATATAAGTGCCGCGCACCTGGACCTCCTGGAACCAATGCTGCTCGGAATATTTTTTGTTCAAAAGGTCATAAGGGCCGGCATAGCTGACCTGAATACCCTTGTTATTGATCAGGCCGAGATCCACATATCCGCCGAATGTATTCCGCAGATCATGGTACACCCTGTTTAGTATTTGCGAATTACACAACTGCTTGAAGGTGTAACTTGAGCCGATGAAACGGATGGCTGAAATCCGTTCTTCCAAAAACAGTTCAAATGAATGAGTGGATTTATTGACAATAGCCCGCATGGGCTCCATACGTTCGGATTTGATTTTTGATTGATACTGAAGCGAGTTAATCAAAAGCATAAGACCGAGGGGAATGACTGTTACCAAAAGCATAATAATGATCATGTTTCGTCGCAGTCGGATATAGCGTCTGTGTAACGGGCGCCGCGTTCTTTTTTTATTCGATTGGGTAGCTGTGCGGTCCGGGTTCCGGTTGTCATTCATTTATTGAAGGCTCCTTCTGATCATTAAGTATATCGCCGGGATGAAGAGCATTGTCAAGAAATCTTGAAACGGCAGTGTTCCATGGGCCAATAATGGAATCGTAAACCTTGATTCGTTTCCAAAGCAAATACTGGTAGTACTCGTCTTCGATACCACCGCAGATAACCACTTTGACGTTTTCGGTAAGAATAAGGTGACAGAGCTGTTCGGCTGAAATCTGAGGCAGTACGACGATGCGTTCATCCTGATACTGACCGTTGGCGTCGATAGTCACGATATAGACCTCGGCGGTGAGGTCAAACCGGGGGGAAATATCATTGCCGAAAATGGGGATAAGGATCTTGGTCATTGTTTTATAGCTGCTTCGGTTTCTTAGCTGATATCGTATTGTTTCATTTTACGCCACAGGGTGCTTCTCCCCCATCCCAATAATTCAGCGGCTTTGCTGCGTCGGCCGCCGGAACGATAAAGGGCATCCAGAATCATCTGTTTCTCAATATCCGGCCATGAGTCTCCCTGTATATCCTTTCTCACTTTCTGCCTTTTATCCCCCATTGATTTGCGGAGGCCGCCGGTTTCAGCATGGATGCTTTTCTCATGCGGGGCTTCGATAAGATAGGCTGGAAGATGGTCTATATCGACGCGGTCATCCTGGCAAATGTTGACCGAATATTCAATGATATTTCTTAATTCCCGGACGTTGCCGGGATAGGAGTATGTCTTCAAGAGGTTTAGCGCCTTGCTCGTAAATCCTTTGATGGATTTGCCAAAGTGCATAGAAAAATTATTCAGGAAATGATCTATCAAAAGACGCAGGTCTTCCTCCCGTTCCCTGAGCGGAGGGAGATGCACGCGGACGACATTTAACCGGAACAAAAGGTCTTCCCTGAATTTGCCGGCGTGCACCATTTCTTCCAAATCGCGGTGGGTACCGGCAATCACTCGAACATCCACATGAACGCCTTTTGAACTGCCCAGCGGATAAACAATTTTGTCGTCCAAAAAAGTCAGGAGCTTGATCTGAAGGGATAACGGTAAGTCACCGATTTCAGTGAGGAAAAGCGTTCCGTTTTGTGCTAGTCGGAAACGGCCGGTCTTGTTTTCAACCGCACCGGTAAACGCGCCCTTTCTGTGGCCGAAGAGCTCGGATTCAAGCAATGTCTCCGGCAATGCACCGCAATTGACTTTAATAAAAGGCCCTTTGGCCCGGCTCGAAGATTCGTGAATGGCCTCGGCAAGCATATCCTTGCCGGTTCCGGTCTCGCCGGTAATCAAGACGGAAGAATCGTTCTGGGCGATCAGCGGCAGCATTTGAAAGAGCTTCTCCATTTTTGGGCTTTTGCCGATAATATGAGAGAAGCTGAAGGCTTGGTGTGTTTCCGCGTGATGGGTGTTTATAGCCCGGATATCTTCGACTGCTTCGAGGTAGCCGGCGATATCGCCCTTTAAGTCGATTACCGGAGCCATTGTGACGCGAATGGGAATTCGCTGACGGTCCTTGTTGATAATATCGCTCTGATAAGAGACGGGCTCGGAATGTTTATCCATTTTAAGCAGTGGGCATTCCTTGAAACATATCCGGCTGCGCAGGATATGATGGCAGCCGATACCCGCGGCCTCTTCCCGATAAAAGCCGGTCAGAGCTTCAAGCGTCCGGTTAAGGGTAATAATCCGCCGCTGAGGATCCAGGAGAAGAATCCCCATGGGAATTTCGTCAATGATAGCCTTGAGGGCTACAGGGGATTTGAATAATTCTTGTATGGTGGATAAATTGTTCATTGTCCGGGCGCTGATCGCTTTCCTTTGGCGGCTCGGGTTTTTTTCAGTTTATTTTCTTTCCTGGCAATACCTATAGATTGAATTAACTTCTAAGTAACTTCAAGGTATTAGGTTTTGGGTATTAGGTATTAGGTTAAAAAAATCAAAAGCTTAGCCATGTAGGGCGGATAAACAAAGCGCATTTGTCAATTCCTGATCGGTTTATCGAGATTTGTACAATCAATGTAGTGGAAGGCTTTAGCCTTCCAGTGGACGCGGCTTAATGCATCGGCCGCTTCTGCGAATGACGGG
>JAGYOX010000204.1 GCA_018399235.1 Desulfobacterales bacterium
TCTGTCGCAAAAGTTCCTTTCTGCAAAAATACCGCCGCGGCGGAATAAATCGCTTTGTACAAAAATGCCGCTTTGTACGAAACCGTCAAAAACTGAGCCAAACACAGATATTGACTTAAAAGACCATTTATATCCTCGGGCTTGGCTACCAGCCCCAAGTCAAGTATTTGTGAATCGAATCCGCCGCGGCCCTGCCTGCGCCCATGGCGAGAATAACAGTTGCCTGGCCGGTAACAATATCACCGCCGGCCCATACACCCGGCTTGGTCGTCTTTCCCGTTTCCTCATCGGCGACAATATAGCCGCGTTTGTTAAGGGTGATCTCCGGATCCGACTGGGTCAACACCGGATTGGCGCCCGCGCCCACAGCCACTACAGCCATGTCACAGTCAAGGATAAACTCAGAGCCCTCGATCGGCACCGGCCGCCTGCGGCCCGACTCATCCGGCTCCCCGAGCTCCATCTGTATGCATTCCATGCTGGTGACCCGTCCGTTTTCGTCGCCGATAAACCTTGTCGGGTTGGTGAGCAGATACATCTCAATCCCCTCTTCCTCAGCATGATGGATTTCCGCAACCCGGGCGGGCATCTCGTCCCTTGAACGGCGGTAAACGATGCGCACCTTCTCCGCCCCCAGGCGCATGGCCGTTCGGGCGGAATCCATGGCGACGTTACCGGCCCCTAATACCACCACATTTTTGCCCTTGGCAATCGGCGTGTCATATTCGGGGAATCGGTAACCCTTCATCAGGTTGGCCCGGGTCAGATATTCGTTGGCGGAAAAGATGTTAATCAGATTTTCGCCGGGGATGTTCAAAAAGCGCGGCAGCCCGGCGCCAACGCCAATATAAACGGCGTCATACCCGTCTTCAAAAATCTCATCCAGGGTAACGGTTTTCCCGACTACGGCATCACATTCGATTTTCAGCCCCTGCTTTTCTAAAAAAGCAATTTCAGAGGCGACGATATCTTTCGGCAGACGAAATTCAGGGATGCCGTATACCAGAACGCCACCCGTTTTATGAAACGCTTCAAAAAGGGTTACTTCATGTCCCTTTTGCAATAGGTCACCGGCGACCGTTAGACCGGAGGGGCCCGATCCGACAACAGCTACCTTCTTTCCCGTTGGTTCGGGCTTCGGCGGGATTTCCCCGCTTCCCTGTGTTCGCTCATAATCGGCGACAAAACGTTCAAGGTTGCCTATCGCCAAGGGCTCACCTTTTTTGCCCAATACGCACTGGCCCTCGCACTGAATTTCCTGGGGGCAGACCCGGCCGCAAACCGCCGGCAAACTGTTTTTCTCCCAGATTTTGCGGATGGCATCACTGAATTTGCCTTCTGCGACCAGTCCGACAAAGCCCCGGATATCGACACTTACCGGACAGCCGCTCACGCACGCGGGTTTTTTGCATTGCAGACATCTCTGGGCCTCAGTTATTGCCGTCTCCGCTGAATAGCCCAGCGGGACCTCGTCAAAATTTCTCCGCCTCACCTCCGCTGCCTGCTCGGGCATCGGTTGTCGAGGGGTTTTCTCCTTCTTGGTTTCCTTTTCAGCCATTGGTATCCTCCATCAGTAACAGGTGCGTAGCCTATCTATTGGTTTCCCATCGCCGCGCAGTATTCGTTGTATGCCTTTTTCTCTTCTTCCTCGTATGCCCGAAGGCGCTGAATCAAGCCGTCAAAATCCACAAGATGGCCGTCAAACTCCGGACCATCCACGCATGCGAACTTTGTTTCATCCCCCACCGTCACCCGACAGCCGCCGCACATTCCCGTGCCGTCGATCATTATCGGATTCAAGCTCACCAGGGTCTTCACATTGTATTCCTTTGTCAACTTCGAAACAAACTTCATCATGGGCACCGGTCCGATCGCAACAACCAGATCAACCTTGCTGTTCTCCAGAACATCCCTCAAGGCATCGGTGACAAAGCCCTTGGTTCCATAGGTGCCGTCATCCGTGCATACACGGAGTTCGTCTGAGACGGTTTTCATTTTGTCTTCCAGGATTAACAGGTCCTTAGTCCGGGCACCGATGATACTTGTGACCTGATTTTCGGCATTTTTAAACCCCCTCGTGATGGGGAACAAAACGGCTATGCCGGTTCCGCCGCCGACACAAACCACATGCCCCAGTTTTTCAACCTCCGTGGGTTTTCCCAACGGGCCGATGACATCCTGGTAGGCATCGCCAATGTTCAACTCTTTGAACATGGCCGTTGATTTGCCCACCACCATGTAAATAACTTCAATGATCCCCTTATCCACATCCAGGTCCGATATGGTTAGGGGAATCCGTTCCCCGGTTTCATTGGCTTTTAGAATGACAAACTGGCCGGGCTTGGCTTTGGCCGCAATACGCGGGGCCTCAATCTGGTTCATGATGATGGTGCCGTCGGCCATTTCCTTGCGATCAACAATTTTAAACATATCATTCCTCCCTCAAACTATAATAACTTGCCAAAATATATGCATAAGCCGGAATTATAAGCATAAGCCAAAAAAAATTTTTTAAATCCTTTTAAAAAAAAACGCAATGATAAAAAACAATACCCCCTTCAATGGTGACCATGCCGCTTTCCCCTGTCAGGAAGCGGGGGCAAAAACCTTTCGATCTGCTCCCGCATACCATCGAAATCATCCGGGGGCATCCATACCAACCCAGACTCCTTTTTAAACCATATCAACTGGCGTTTGGCATACCGTCGCGTATCCCTTTTCATTAAATCAACCGCCTCCTCCCAGCCGAGCCCGCCGTTTATATAGCCTGCCATATGCCGGTATCCGATGGCCTTCATTGGCTTTAATTCAGCGGAATACCCCATTTTCAACAGGCTTTTGACCTCAGCCAATAAACCGCCGGCCACCATTTGATCCACCCGCTGGTTGATACGCTCGTAGAGGGCTTCGCGCTCGATGTGCAAACAAAATTTTAATACATCAAAATGCGTATGGGCAAACCCATGGGCCTGCTGGCTTTCGGAGATGGGCCGGCCGGTAAGCTCATAGACTTCAAGGGCCCGAATAATCCGGTAGACATCATTTGGATGAATCCGCTGCGCCGCCTCCGGGTCACTGGCGGCAAGCCGTTCATAAAGGGGACGGCTCCCGGTTATTTCAGCTTCACGCCGGAGCTTTTCCCTGGTTTCCGGCGAGGATGGTCTGGCCCGGCATAAACCGTGAACCAAGGCTCTAATATACAAGCCCGTCCCGCCAATAACAAACGGCACCTTCCCCTGCCCGTCAATGGCCGCAATGCAATCCCCGGCCTCTCTGGCATATCTGGCGGCATCATAGGGCTCATCCGGATCCGCCACGTCAATCATAAAATGAGGCACCCGATTCCGTTGCAATAACGAGGGCTTTGCGGTCCCTATGTCCATATACCGATAAATCTGCATGGAATCGGCACTGACAATTTCGCCGTTGAAATATTCAGCCAGCGATAAAGACAGTTCCGTTTTTCCAATACCCGTAGGACCGCAGATAACAATAGTTTTGGTTTTAACCGATGGATCGGCTTCCATAACACCTCATAAGTCCACAATCACAAGTATTTGCAACCATACTGGCTTAAAATTTCATTGACAAGTTAAAAAATTATAGAT
>JAGYOX010000205.1 GCA_018399235.1 Desulfobacterales bacterium
GGCTCGGTCCCGGGCCTTGGCCCTCGGCCCAAGGGGTTACTTCCAAGCAACTTAATCGTACTCAGTCCCGCATAAGCGGGACGGTACTCGTACTCGTTCTCGTACTCGAAAAATAAAAGCCGATTACGAGAACGAGTACGAGCACGAGTACGAATCAAACGTTACTTCCTGCAAAAATGCAGTGCCAGCGAAATAAACCGCTTTTTATGAAGCCATCACGTGTTACCGTGTCTGTATGAGATGGCACCCGCCGGCAGGCCAATCAAATATGCTTGCTGCAAATTCAGACATTTGCCAACCGAGAAGGCTATCGGAAGTTGACGCTTTATCTCACGAAAGACTTCAGGAGGGCAGGTAAACAAAAGTTCATAGTCTTCCCCACCGGCGAACATAAATGCTTGAACCGGGAATTCATACTTATCACAGAATTGGCTGAGTTGCGAGGCGATCGGGATTTCCCCGGGTTCAAACGCAATGGTCAAACCCGAGGCTTTAGCGATATGGGCCGCATCACCGGCCAGGCCGTCGCTGATATCCATAACGCATGAAACCCCGTGTTCGGCCAAAACCGCTGCTGCATCAAACCGGGCTTTGGGATGCCTGAAGTAATCGATTAGATCAGGGAACCGTTCATCTCCCGCTTCCAGACATCTAAGTCCGGCCCGGGCAAGCCCTAAAGGTCCGGTCACATAAACCCCGTCGCCCGGCCTGGCGTTTTTTCTTAACGGAAAAATATCCGGCCGCCCGCTGCCAACCGCAAAAAGATCAATCGTCAGTTCCGGAGCGGCTGATATGTTGCCCCCGCCGAGGCATGCTGCATGCCGATCCAGGCCCTTCCGGATACCCTCGTAAAGTTCAAGTACAGAGTTTTCGGCCATGTATCGCGGAATCCCCAGATTAACAAACAATGCCTGCGGCTGGGCATAAGACGCCGCCAGATCACTGAACGTAATTTCGACCGCCTTTTGCCCGAGTTCCGCCATGGACTGCCATGACATCCGAAAATGAACCAGCTCCCGCTGGGTATCGGTAGTTACCACCGGCTGATCGATTGGGTTAAAAAGGGCGGCATCATCTCCAGGGGGCACCCGGATTGCGGATTCATTCACCGGAAAAAAACTCAGCAGGGAGTCAATCAGGGAAAACTCGTCCTGCCAGGCGGACAAAAATTCGCGGGGCTTTGTCCCGCTTGCCCGGGCAAATTCCACCGCAGCTTGTTCAGGAGCTTCCGCACGCGTGATACAGCTGATAACCGCCCCGCCGGCGGCCCCTTGCGCCATACAGTCGGCCACATTTTTCTCATTCACCCCGCCGATGGCAACCACCGGAACGGGGGCTTTTTCAACTACCGCTCTTAACCCGGAAAGACCGATCACCGCCTTGGCATCCGCCTTTGTATCCGTGGCATACACCGGGCCGGTGCCGATATAGTTGCAAGGTGTCAGATCAGTGGATTCAAGTTCGGCAGGCGTTGATACGGATACGCCGATGATTGCCGATGGGCCTAAAACCTGACGGGCGACAGACGGCGGCGTATCGGTCTGACCGAGATGGACCCCGTCCGCTGCCACCGCCTTTGCCAGAAGCACATCATCGTTAATCACGAAGGGCACTGCGTGTCTTCGACACACCTCCCGGATGGCCTCTACGCCCGAAATATCGTTTATGGAGAAACGTTTGTTCCTGTACTGAACAAGGGTCGCACCGGCTTTAATGGCTATTTCCACCTGATCTATAACTGATAGCCCAGGCAACTGGTCATCCGTGATAAAATAGAACCTCAGATTATTGGCAAAATCAGATTTCACAGGCACTCCCAGCCTTTGTCAAACCAGCCTGCCCGATCCCCTCAAAGCGGGCCGCCCATTCAAGAAACCGGTTAACCTTGTCCGGCCCGTATCTTTCCAGGTTCCTCACCACCGATTCAAACTCAAGCGGTTTGCCGTTCCGGTGCCATTTTTTGGAAAAAAACTTGTCCGCATAGCAAATAATCTGTTCTTCCAGCGTAACAGGCAGCATATCCCGCTCCGGAAGCGGCAGTTGATGGGCACGAATCTCTTGGGCCGTCAAGCCGACGCCGACATGGCGTTCACATACCAGGCCGTGGCGTAACAGCCCCCTTTCTTCCAGAATCCGACGGCCAAGATACCCGTGACAGACATACGGATAGGCCCCCCTGCATCCGATGGTCGGGGCATCGGTCAGATAAATACCGATATCATGGAGAAGCGCCGCCTCTTTAATAAACTCCATGTCCGGATTAAAATGCGCAAGGCGCATGGCAATATCCAGCGCCCGCCGCGCTACGGCCCGTGAGTGTGAGACAAGAATCTCGTAGCCTTCGGTTCCCGGCGGATACAGCGACTGAATGATTTCTATGGGCTGAATTGTCATTGTTACACGATCAAAACTGGTTTTTACCGGACATCAACACCGCCTCAATAAACGGATCGATATCCCCATCCAGGACACCGTCCACATTGCCGACCTCGAGATTCACCCGGTGGTCCTTGACCATTTGATAAGGATGCAGCACATAGGAGCGGATCTGGTTGCCCCAGGCGATTTCGTCCTTGTTTTCGTGCAGTTCCTGCATGCGCTGCTTCTGTTTTTCCTTTTCCAGCTGATACAGCCTGGCGCGCAAAACTTTCATGGCCAACTCCCGGTTCCTGATCTGGGATTTTTCCTGCTGGCACTGGGCAACGATGCCGGTGGGCATATGCGTAATCCGAACCGCACTGCTGGTTTTATTCACATGCTGGCCGCCGGCCCCTTGGGCACGGTAGGTATCGATGCGAAGATCGTTCTCGTCGATATCCACCTCGATTTTCTCATCCAGCTCCGGATAGACAAACACTGAGGCAAAGGAGGTATGCCGTTTGCCGTTGGCATTAAACGGAGAAATCCGAACCAAGCGGTGAATCCCGATCTCAACCTTGAGGTATCCGAACGCATACGGACCGGCCACTGAAAATGTGGCGCTTTTAATACCCGCCTCATCCCCCTCCTGCATGTCAATCATCTCCATCTTATAGCCTTTTTGTTCGATCCAGCGGGCATACATCCGAAACAGCATCTCCGCCCAGTCCTGGGCTTCCGTGCCGCCGGCACCGGCATTGATTGACATGATGGCGTTATTCTCGTCGTCTTCCCCGTCAAGCACCAAGTGGAGCGAGAATCGGCCGATCTCCTTTTCAAGCCTATCCGCTTTTCGCTCGGCCTCGCCGGCCGCGGCTTCATCGGATTCTTCAACAGCAAGATCGAAGAGCACATCGCAATCTTCAACCTCCTTATAGAGGGCGTTCCAGTTGTCGATTTTTGATGAAAGACGGGCCCGCTCCTTTAAAATCGATCTCGCGCTGTCTGCATCCTCCCAGAAATCGGCTTCGGCAATCTGATTTTCAATCTCCGCCAGCCGTTCTTGTTTGCCCGGCAGGTCAAAGATACTCCTTAAGCTGATCCAGTCGCTTATATAGGTCCTCAATGGTTTGCTTGAGTTCTATCGTCATTGTATTTACCTCCCTTTTTCCCTAAATATGACTATCTCGTAAAAAGTCGAATTATGGATGGCAAAGTAAAAAGTTCAAGATCAAGGCGCGCAAA
>JAGYOX010000206.1 GCA_018399235.1 Desulfobacterales bacterium
ATTCCCATGCTACCACAAAAAGTTATGTTGATGAAAATTTCCTTGCTCTTGGTGGGGGTGGAACATTAAGTAATGGAACGTTGACTTTTGATAATATGAATATTGATATGGGTTCAAATAACATAAGTGGGGTGAACAAGCTTACCGTTACTACCATTGACCCGCTTTATCAAATTGACGGCACTAACTACGCTACTTATGCAGCTGCAATTACAGGAGGAGTGAAGGAGGAATATAGCGGACAGGCGGAGCTTACGTGTGGCACGCCTTCGGCGGAGAACAATATTGGGGATGTTGGACTTCCTGGTTGTATGTATAAGCATGTGATTGATTTTGAAAAGTTAGAAAAAGGCTCCGACCTCTGGGTTTGGTACTATACGGTTGATTTCAACGATGAGAACGTAGAGGTGATAGCGACGCCGAAGGATTACCCCGTACCGATGGCTTATAGTATAGAAGGCAATAAAATAATTTTCCGGGCTAATGTTTCTGGTAATCAATTGTCAAATGTTAATGGTCAACTGTCATCTATAGAGTTTTCATACAGGTTAACCGGTAAACGATTTGACTGGAGAAATCACCCAACTGTGGCTGATGACCAGGAAACAGAGCCGATATTAAAAAGAAGTATTAAGTGAGTAGTAATTAGTATAATGCACCAATGTATTATGTATAATGCGGGGAGATTGGTGCTCCTAAAACTTCACGGGAAGTGTTAATTGGGACTTAATTGGATAGGGGGGTAAAATGCTAAAAATTTTTCAAAAAATTCAAAAAATTCTCGGTTTTGTATCACGAATGGTAGGAAGGCGGCCAAGAATCCAAAAAAGCCGTGAGAAAAAGACCGGGACTAGCCGTGAGATAGAGTGTCCCGCTGTCGAAATTGACGTTTCTAAAGCAGCCCCCACGGGACAGCTTCAAGAGATGAGTAATATTGGCAGATCCAAGTCAGCGGAACTCTGCCCCTACTGTGCTTCAAAAAGATTTGTCAAACGCGGCACCCGTAAAAATCGCTATCAAATAGTTCAGCTCTATCTTTGCAAAAATCCTGCCTGTGGCAGAACCTTTACCGCGCCGGCTCTGAAAGGCAAACAATTCCCGCTGAATGTTATCATCGAAGCCATCAGTTATTATAACCTTGGTTTCAACTTCGCGGAATCCTGCGCGCTGATTAAGAAAAAGTTTGGCGTTGCCCCGGACCCGGAAACGCTTTCCGGCTGGGTGGAAGAGCATAAAGACATTTGTCCTTATAGCCGTTTGCGCCCCTACGCGGTGAAGCTTTGCAAGCCAAGGGATTCGGTTGAGGTTGTGACAATGGCACACCGCCAGCTTTACCGTTTCCGCTATCACCGCGCAAAAACCGCGCTGGTATTAGAGGAATTCAGAAACCGCCATCTGTTTCGCCTGAAAGAATATTTGGATTCGGTTTCCGCGGAAACCCCGCATCAATACTTTCAGGAGGGAGCGCGAATCAGCGAGGTTAGGAGTAAGTTTAGTAGGGCGGATATGATCGTGAAGTCAAAAACTAATTATGCCAACCGCCTGGCCGGTTTTGTGTTACTGGCAGTGGCAGAGAACAAAGCCAGGCATGAGCAACTGCAAAGATTTTTTTTAGCCAATGACAGCGTAACCGTGGCAACCGAGGTGCCGGTGTATATTAGGCGGGAAGATATTGAACACTTGGAAAACGTTTTAAATTTTAAGATTATTGGGGAAGAGGGGATAAGATTAAAGGGGGAGAAGAAAAACGGCTTAACGCAAAGGCAATCTCGGCACGGGGGCGGCATGCCGCGCTTGCTAACCGGGCATATAGATTTGGTGCAAATCAGGAACGGCCAGGTCCATATTATGGATTATAAACCGAAAGCGGCAGGAGAAAAACCGATTGAACAGCTCACTTGGTATGCGTTGGCTCTTTCGCGGCTTACCGGATTAAGGCTTTTCAATTTTACCTGCAGTTGGTTTGATGAAAAAGATTTTTTTCAATTTTATCCCTTACATGTGGTGAAGAAGTTAAAACCAAGTAAAGCAAAAAAACCGCGCCGGCGTTATGTCCGTTTTAAAGACGGCAGCAAGGTTGAGGTGCCGAGAGGAAATAGCGATGATCTAACTATCGTCTAAAATATGGCCTATTACAAAAAACCCTTCACACCTAAAAAGCCGGTCAGAACTTTTCGCGATTTAGATGTTTATCAAAGAAGTATCGAATCCGCGGTTTTAATATCAAAAGATATCGCGCCGGCGCTGGCCGGGTTAAAATACGCTTTCACCGAGCGGCTGGCTGATTGCGCCTTAGCCGTGCCGCTTTTGATTGCCGAGTCGCATTCGCTTCGTTTTGCCGATTTCGGGCTTGGTGTAGGTTATTTAGAAAAAGCGATGGCGGCGGCAAATAAAATGGTAGTTTATCTTGAACATATAAAGGGGGTCTACGGCGATAAACTCGATCAAAGTTTAATCGAAGACCTAATCAAAGGATGCATAAGCTGCCGAATAAAAATGTTCCATCTGGAAAAATCCTGGAAACGGTTTAGAGCCAATTATGATGATCCTGGAACCGGTAAAGGCAAAGGAGATTTTAAATACTAAAAAGGTTCAAAACAACTCATTGACATTCGATGTCAACGACGGAAAGATACAGCTCCGGGGTTTTTCCGGTGACGGGGCCGAAATTAAGGTCTATCTTTCGAATGATGGAAATAATTGGCATAGAGTTGAAGACGGGGAGATGTTTGAATTTGAAGAGGCGGGCAGACGGCTCTTTTGGAAAATGGAAGCATACCCGAAGGGCAGTAAATATGTTTCACCTTTTTTGGAGCGTATAAGACTTGGTATTACTGGAAGTTATAAATATACAGGGCGGAGTATTATGTAAATTTCAATATGGTATAATTTTAAAAAGGTTAAATAAATACAAATTTATAAATACGTTGTTGATTTTGATAACTTGGAGAAGGGAGGTGACTTATGGCTTTTTTCTAAAACGGTTAATTGGGGGAAGGATATGGAAGATTTGAGCATTATACTCACTCCCGGCTTTAACGGAAATGTTTGGTACGAGAAAAGACCTGAAAATAACCAATTAGTTATCTTTGGCCGGAGTATGAATCAAGAATTAGGAATTAAGGAAGCAGAGGTAAGTTACCGGTTAGTGGCTCCGAGAATTGATACAGACAAATGGGGCAATGAGCCGGATGAACCGGTAAAAAATCCTATTAGAGTATCTGATTTTATCAAGAAATTATTTAATTAGTGAATAACAATTATTATGCTATTATTAATATAAAGATTAAGATTAATTTAAAATTAAAAATTGTCATCAAAAGGGATATTATAAAATTAGTATCAAGAAGATCTTTCACTGTGTTCAGAATGATAAAAAGTATTTATGATGATAAATAAAACAAGGTCGAGATTTATTAATATAAAAATAAGAAATGAATAAAACACAAACAGTAATCCTTATCGTCGTGGCGGTAGTATTGCTTGGTCTTTTGGTATATGTTGGGATGAACCAACAATCTCCAGAAAATGGCGAAGCTTTGCCCGGTGAAGAAAACGGAGAAGCGGTTGAAAACGGAGAGGAAA
>JAGYOX010000207.1 GCA_018399235.1 Desulfobacterales bacterium
CAATACCTAAAACCTAATACCGTTAAGTTACTTAGAAATGTTTCCCCGTGGCTGCGCACCCGTGCGAAAACACCTTTAAATCCGGCGTAGCGCTAGCGGTTTTTCTTTAAGCTGCCGGTTGGCATCCTTTAATGCGGTTTCGTTTGAGATAACGGCAACCGCGGCAGGCCTTTTTTCCCGCCCGAAATATTTGTGGCCGGTCTTTAGTACTGTTTCACGGTTTAGTGTCACCAGCTTTTCCTTGAATTTTTTTCGTGCTTCATCCGTCAGGTTGATCAACTTCCGGTAAAAGGCCTTGGCAGCTGCCGTGCCGGGTGCGTCCGGGCGATCAATGTCGGCGCATACCTGAAGAATCGCCTCCTTGATATTCTCATCGGAATAGTCTCCGGAAGTTATAAAATCAAACGCCGCCTCATATACGTTCAGCGTGTTGATGATATGCGGGTCCCGGTAAGAACCGAAGTAAAACAGGCCGTTTTCGGGTTGATAGGCGGCAAATCCGCCGTATGCCCCGCCTTTTTCCCGTATTTCACGGTGTAGAAACATGGAACGCAGGGTTTTGCTGATCACCGCGAGTGCCGGGGCGTCCTCGTGGTCCATTCGAACCGTTTCAAACACACGGGCAACGAAAGAAACCGAAGATGAGGTGCTCCATCCCTCCCTCGGGATCTCTTTGGCCAGGGTGATGGGCGGGGCGTTAAACCGATCGGCGCATTCCTTACCCAGTTGATGGATAAGGGACTCAATATGGGGTATGGATTGATCCAAATCCGCCTTTTCACCGATGAGCGATACCTTAATTTTTCCCGGCCCGAACAGATGATTCCGGAGGCTGTGGAGGTGCTTAGAGATGGCATGCAGCTTGTCCTCCGACAAGTCCTCGGTTATTTCCTTGATATTTTCCAGTTGATGAATGCCGTGCCATTTTTCATTCAGCGCGTTGGCAAGGGTAAAGTTTCTCGCGGCCAGGGAGATGGCGAACCTGTGCCCGTTTGCCACAACTGCGGACTCCATTTCAGCCCGGTATTCCAAAAGCAGGCGTTTTAATAGCGAAGTGTCAGAGAATTCCACATTGGAAAGCAGCTCGGCTGTTAGTTCAAACATTTTTTCCTTGTTTCGGGACAGGCATTTGGAATTAAAGGTCACGATCGGCAGGCAGTTGTTGTCGGATGAATCGAGAAACCGGGTGCCGGCATTAACCGAGAGTCCCATACCGCCGGTATAAAGATCGATTAATTGGGAAATATCGGAATAATAATGAAATTTGGTGCCCATGCGGGTTAATGCGTAACAGAAGAAGGGGAGCATCGGGATCATATCTTCGGGCAGGGTTTCAATGCCCATAACCGCTGAAAAATAGAGTATCCCCAGGGTTGGTTGCTCATACAGCGTAACCGGCGGTGTCTCGAACTCTCCAACTGGAGCTACGGTGTTCACCGACGGGGATATATCCTCCTTTTCAAGAGTCGGCAGGCACGAAAGGTCCTCCTTGGCTTCCTGGAGTTCTATCAATGCCCGGGTGTCATTTTGAATCGCTTCCATGTCCGCAGGGGTTAATTTCTTTTCTATTTCCTTGAGTTCTTGGGCCACACGCCGGTTTTCCCTTGTGGCATGTTCGGGATCGGGGCGAAGCAGTATGCGGGCACGGTGGGGGTTATCGATGAAGTATTGTTTGATTTTTCCTTCCAGAAATCCCTTGTTTTCCATTTCGGCCTTCAGCCGGTCCAGCAGGGAGTCAAACTGCAGGATCAATGCGGGATCGCCGCCGTGGAACCAGTCTCCGGAGAACCGGAGCAGCAGTTTTAATCCATAAGGAAACGGCGAGTTGGTGACTTCCTTTCGATGGAACTCGATCTGATGGATGGCGGATTCCACCAGCCGATCGTCAATGCCGGTATCCACTATTTCCTGCAGGGTGTCGAAAATGAGGCGTTCGATGGCATCGCCGGCGTCTTCGGCAACATCTTTTAGGCCGCAGGCGAACATGGTATCCTTATTTTCCCCGTCAAAGCCGGTTCCGTCCGATAACGTGCTGCCGATTTCGGAATCGAGCAGCGCTTTTCTGAGCGGCGAGCCGGGGTTGCCCAAAAGGATCTGTTCAAGAATGGTCAGCACCAGAATCTCAAATGCATTGCGTATATCCGCCGTGAGCCAGGCCAAACAGAATTGACACTTTCTGCCGTCATCTTCGGACGGGTCAATGGGATAGGTGTATTGCGCATCCTTGGGTGCATTCCACCGCGGTTGGTTGGGAACATCGGTATCCGGGTTAATGGCATTGAAATGGGTCAAAACGGTTTCATCAATATATTCTAGATGGTCCTTCAACGGCAGGTTCCCGTAAGTATAGAAGAATGCATTGCTCGGATGGTAGTGCCGCCGGTGAAAGGCAAGGAGCTGCTCATGGGACAGCCTGGGGATGTCTTCGGGATTGCCGCCTGAATTATAGCCGTATGTGGTATCCGGATAAAGGGCATTCAAAATAGAGCGCGCCATCACTTGGTCCGGGGACGAGAGCGCCCCTTTCATCTCATTGTATACAACACCTTTATAGGTGAGGCGGGGCTGGTCTGGATCCCCCGTATCCGGGTCAAACTCCAGGCGATGCCCCTCCTGCTTGAAGCTCAATCGATCCAGTTTGGGGAAGAATACAGAATCCAGGTAGACCGCCATGAGGTTGTAGAAATCCTTACGGTTTTGCGTGCAGAAGGGATACATGGTCCAGTCTGAAGCGGTGAGCGCGTTCATAAAGGTGCTGAGGCTTCGCTTCATCATAGAAAAAAACGGATCACGCACGGGATAGTTGACGGATCCGCACAAAACCGTATGTTCGAGGATATGGGCCACGCCGGTGGAGTCCTGCGGAACGGTTTTAAGGGCTACGCAGAAGGTGTTTTCCGTATCGTTGTTGCTGATGTGGGTGTGTCTGGTACGGGTTCTGGCGTGCTCGAGTTCATAGTAGGTGGAATTTATTTCCGGCAGATCGGCGATCTTTCTTACTGTATAGCCGGAAACCTCGGCCCCTTCTTTTAATCCGGGATTGTTGATGTCCTTTGGTTTATTCATTGCGACGGTCCTTTGGTTAAAAATTAAGGAGACAATATAACGGTTACCTATTGATTACGCAATGGGAATTGAAGACTTTCTTGGAAGCAACCCTCCGGGCCCGGGACCGAGGCCCGGGACCGAGGCTATAAGTAACTTTTACTGTATGCTTGAAGGCACTGAGACGATTCATCCAATTTTGTCATTTCGAGCAGCAGCGAGAAATCTTTAACAAACAAGATTCCTCGTCGCTTTTGCTCCTCGGAATGACAGAGAGTTAAGCTTCTGGAATATTAATATATATTTTCAAGTTACTTAGAAGTAACCCTCCGGGCCGCAGCCCGGGACCGAGCCTTGCAGTTACTTTTATGGTAGATGCGATGTAGAGACGGGCTTTAGCCCGTCATTCGCAGAAGCGGCCGATGTGACAAACCGCGTCCAATGGAAGGCTAAAGCCTTCCGCTACATTGA
>JAGYOX010000208.1 GCA_018399235.1 Desulfobacterales bacterium
GACTGGACCCGAACGTTCAATGGTGCAGCCGGGAGCAGGCCAAGGCGATCTGGACCGAGACGAAAGGCCCGAGCATCGAAGAGCGCCTGGTTGCGGTCGCCGAGAAGGTCGGGCGCAACCCGGCCAACCTGATCCACATGGCAACCCATAAGCCGGATGGCACCGAGGTGAAGCTGACCGAGGCGAACGCTTGCTCGGCGATCTCGCGCAAGCCATTCAACGGCCCTTTGAAAACGCTGTGCTGGAAGATCGGCGAGAGTTTCGTGAAGGTCTCCAATCATCCCGACGGCTTTTATGGTCGCGTCTACCGTGAACGCAAAACCCTGGAATGGAAGCGCAACCTCGCGGGGATGCTGTCGGATCAGGCCACGAAGGCGCTGACCGGAAAGAAAATCGGCAAGCAAACCGACGCGCATGCTTGGTACTCGGGCGGATGTAGCGCCGAGAAAGCGCGCGCGCTGTTGGAGTCAGGCACCACGCCGACCGCGGCAGCCTGCAAAGCCGACGACGATTATCCGGGCGTTCCCATGCTTCCGCCAGCTCAGATCCAGATGCGGAGTCAGCGCTACGCGGTAAAGCTGTTCCTTTCGCATCTCCAAGAGAGTTGGTGGCGCCAGGAAACCGGCACCGAGCCGCCCGCGCCTTGGGTGATCGCGCACGGCGGGCATGCCCATTACATTAAACCGCCGCAGATTGCGCAAAAGTAGATTGAACGAAGCCCGAGCGGATTGCCGCTCGGGCAGCCACCCCGACCGAAAGAACCATGTTCAAGGATCGAGCCACGATAAGTGAAAGAACCAGTCCGCGCGAGCGAGCAAGAAGGGCCGAAAGAACCAGTACGCGCGAGCGAGCCACAGTAAAGGAAAGAACCATAACCCGGGATCGAGCCATGATGACTGAAAGAACCATCGCAGCTGATCGAGCCATCAATAACGAAAGAGCCAAGGCGAACAATCGAGCCAGTATCGGGAAAAGAACCAAATCGAGAGATCGAGCCAAGCATTTTGAAAGAACCAAAGCCGGCGAGCGAGCCAATGTACAAGAAAGAATCACTGCGCACGATCGAGCCATTCATCTGGAAAGAACCAGTCAGCAGAATCGAGCCATCCATCTTGAAAGAACCAGACAGCAGAATCGAGCCATCCATGGGGAGAGAACCAGGCGAAGCAATCGAGCCAAAAAAGCCGAACGAATCAAGGATGGCGATCGAGCCATTTCCATCGAAAGAATGAAATACCTTAAGCGAGACAACCGCAAGGAGACCGACACCATGAGAACAATTATGAACTTAATTTTCCACAGCGGCATAATCCTAAAAAACGCAGTTGAAAATTCGGTGTGAGATTTCCTCCTCATCCGAGGTTGTCGATAACGAATGCCCTGATTTGTCTTTTTTACAGGTTCAGCAGTACTTGCTGTCCGGATGAAACCGTTTTTATCTGGTCTGGAGGCCAGAATTTCTTGAATGCTTCTCGTAAAATAGCGGTCCATTTCTGCTCATTCGTCAACTGCGTCGCAGTTGAGCACAAACCGGAGATGAAGCGGCTGATTCGAGTGAATTTCATCAAAATGCTTTCTGCGGAGGCTCCCATAACTGACATGTAAATGTATCGGCTGCCCCCTGTTTTCGTTAATCTGCCGATGATATTTTGAAATTGCGGTCGGGAAGTTCTCGCCTCCATGTGTTTTTCCGGTTCGGCTAAACGACAAAAGATATTCCACCAGTTATAGACAATTCCAACCAGACTCGCCATGACCTGAGTCCTGCAAAGTTTTCTGGAATTGAAACCTCCCCAGCCCCAATCGTTTTTCAGTTCATCGAAATTATTTTCACAATCTCCACGATCCCGATACAACTGAGCAAGAGCAGGAATATCATAAGTGGTATTTGTAACCAGAATCTGATATTCATATTGAGGGCAATCATCAACCACGATTGCCAGAGGAAGTTCCGGTTGCAACTCATCTTGAGGCAGCAGCTTTTTACTTTCTTTGGGAGATTGTGGTCGCCGGAGTACTACGACCCTCCGTTTGCGGCTCCAGCCGCTGAGCATGATCTCGGTTTCGTAGCCGAGCCATCCGTCTCCGGCATCGCTCCATTCATGTCCTGGTGTTTCCAGATCGGAAAGCAGCTTCTTTATTTTACCGCTTTGTTTCAGCTTGAAAAGATAATTCAGTCCACGTTTTTCGCATCCGGCCATTGTTCCCTCATTACCGAAAGCGATATCTCCTCTGATCAAAGTCGGAAGACATTGAGGAGGCATTTCATCGAGTAAGCTCCAAAGACGTTTATGTGAATACAGCCCGGCGGTCTCATTGCCGGGGTGAACTTCTACATCAAGCACAAGGCGCAGCGAAGCAATGAAATAAGTATGATAGCAATGCGAACGCCGTCCCGGTTTCTGCGGATTATAGCCAATTTCAGCCCCTTCTTGGTGTCCGTATAAAACCTTCACGGTAGGATCCAGATCAAGAATATATGGAGTCGTCAAAAGCGGTTCATATATTTTACGATAGGACTCGCGAATCCAATGATCCACCGATTCGGGATTCATTTTATCAATCCCGCGCATAAGAGAGTCATGCGAAACAATCTTGTCCATTCCCAGCAATTCGGCCGCTATATTGTCGTCGTAAAGCGAAGCCGCGTGACAATATCTCTTGTGTCCTGAAAGTATTGACAAAACAGTGGTTCCCAGAACATCTTTTACCGCCGGAGCATTGTTGCTTTTATAGCATAACGGGCAGGAATTGACGAAATCTTCAAGTTGACCACTTTCATGAAGATATTGGGCGAAATGCGGCAGGTACCCATGCATGGTTACTGGGGACCCATGATCCTTGTCGCAGTGAAACACCCCCGACGGGGTATTCAACCGACATTTGAAATTATCATTTTCCGGGTTATTGTCTACAGTTATTAATTCGTCCATGTCAGCTCCTTATTGTTTTGAAACCAAAAAATAGCTGACATGGGCTTTTTTTCAATGCTTCACACACACATTAACCCATTGGGTTAATGCGTTATAGTGGGGAATTGCTTGTAATTCAAAGACTTACCTTTTTGACTATGCGTCAACTGAGTTCTATAGGATCAATAACACCAGCAAGACTCCCCGATTACGGTATTTTAAAACTATTGCGCCGGAGCCTAATGCCACCAACAAGTTGAAAGGAATAATAAAAATTTTGAGAAAATCCAACACCTCGCGGTGGGCGTAAAACGAAAGTGAATTAGGTATTTCATACGAAGATATAAAATTGAATATCTGTGACGGAAGATTAGTCAGAATTGACACAATCGCACTCAATTTATCCACAGTGGCTTCTTCGCCATGATAGGCCCCGAGGACATTGGCCATATGTCCGGGAATAATAGAAAAACTGTCAAATTGCACCAGATTATAAAACATTAGCGGGCAGGAAACATTCGCTCTGTTGA
>JAGYOX010000209.1 GCA_018399235.1 Desulfobacterales bacterium
CCGGATATTCGGCCTCAAGGATTCGGATTATAAGAATATTAAGTCCCGGTACGTTAAAAATACGGAAAGGTATTATGCCACCCTTGGATGCAAAAGCAGCGATTCGGATGAAGAGATCAAAAAGCAGTACCGAAAACTGGTCCGGGACTATCACCCGGACACCATTGCATCCAAAGGGCTGCCCGATGAATTCGTTAAATTCGCCAATGACAAGTTTCGGGAAATCCAGGAGGCGTATGATGCGGTTCGACAAGAGAGAGGAATATAATCCAAAGGAGGCTCTTTTTGCTTAAAATCAAAACCGGAGACATAAAAGCGATATCAACCGGACTGCTGATGATCCCAGTGGCTGAGGATAAATCGATTCACGGGAATAAGGCTGTTGAAAAACTTGTTGAGACGGCAAAGACTTACAGTGAGTTCAAGGGCCGTAAGGGGGATGAGCTTCTTTTTTATCAGCCGGAGGGGGTAAAAGCGGTTCGCGTGCTGTTTCTGGGAATTGGAAATACGGCGGCGGTTGGGCCTGAATCCCTGCGCAAGGCGGCGGGCAAGGCGGTTAAAAAAGCGATAAGGCTGAGAGTTTCCGACCTGTTAATCAGTTTGCCGGATGCTCGAAAACTGCCGATTGGTGTCACTCCAGTTCTAAGAGCTCTTTTTGAAGGGGCTTACCTTGGCAATCATATCTTTGATTACTACAAAGCAGACAAAAAGCAGACGCCGGTTAAACAGATCGGGGTCTTTGTCAATGATGCAGCCGCCAAAGCCGGCCGGGGAATCCCGGAGCGGGTGGAGACCGTCTGCAAAAGTACCGTCCTGGCCCGGGAATGGGTCAGCATGCCGCCCAATGAAAAACGGCCGGACCGGTTTGCCCGCTCTATTGTCAAGGCGGCGGACAAGGAGGGAATTGATATTACCGTTCTTGATGAGCCGGATCTCAAGAAAAACAAGATGGGCGGCATCCTCTCCGTAGGGGCAGGCAGCAAAAGCCGGGCGCGCATGGTCATACTCGACTACAAACCCAAAAAGGCTGGCAAAACTTACGCTCTTGTCGGAAAAGGGGTGACCTTTGATTCCGGCGGCATAAATATCAAATCCGGCGGGTCGCTCGAGGATATGAAGATGGATATGGGCGGCGCGGCGACCGTGGCTGCCACTGTGATCGCTGCAGCCCGATTGAAGTCTAAAGATCGGGTGGTGGGCGTGATGCCGTTGGTTGAAAACATGCCCTCCGGTGATGCGGCGAGGCCTGGCGATATCATCCGGAGCTATTCCGGCAAAACCGTGGAAATCGGGAATACCGACGCAGAAGGCCGAATGATACTAATCGATGCCCTGGCCTATGCGGAAAAGCTTTTTAAGCCGGACATTATGATCGATATGGCGACACTGACCGGCGCGTGCATCGTGGCCCTGGGCGAAAAAATAGCCGGCGTGTTTTCCGCGGACAAAAAACTATCAGAGGCCATTGTGGCGGCTGGCGAAACCGTTTATGAACGCTGCTGGGAAATGCCCATGCCGGATGATTACAAGGAGCTGTTAAAAAGCGACTTTGCGGACATCAGAAATATTGGAAGCTCCCGTTGGGGCGGGGCGATCGCAGCGGCGCTGTTCTTGTCCGATTTTGTCGAGAACGCGCGATGGGCCCATATTGATATTGCCGGCCCTGCCTATGTGAAGAAGGGCTCGGATTATTGCGAAGCCGGCGGCACCGGATTTGGCGTGCGCCTGCTGATCGAGGCGATGGAGAGTTTATAGGAAAGCAGAGAAAGGCGTATTTGGGTATAGGGTATAAGGCATAGGGTATAAGGTATAGGGTATAAGGTATAAGGTATAAGGTGTCAGAAAGATGCGTTCCTCCGGACTCATGGTTCGGGACCGAGCTTAAAAGTAACTTTTATTGCATGTTTGAAGGCACTGAGGCACTAAGTTTTTGATTTTTTTAACCTTATACCCTAAACCCTAAACCATAGACCCTAAACCCTTATGAACCCTAAACCCTGAAACGGATAGCCTGCAAAACAATTCTATAGAAAGGCATGGTAGCGGCATGGACCTGGACTTTAAACATGTGTTGGTAACGGGGGCGGCCGGGTTTATCGGGTTCCATCTGGCCCATCGGCTTTTAAGCGAGGGGTATGCGGTTGTCGGTATCGATAATCTAAACCCATACTATGATGTGGACCTGAAAAAGTCCCGTTTGAAACAGCTCGAGCCGTTTTCGAATTTTCAATTCTACGAAATTGATATAAGCCGTCTGAACGATTTAATCTCGATATTTAAAGAGCAGCGCTTTGAAGTCGTCGTTAACCTCGCGGCCCAGGCAGGGGTCCGGTATTCCCTGGAAAACCCCCATGCCTATGTTGATGCCAACATTGTGGGGTTTGTAAATCTTCTGGAATGCTGCAGGCATTTTAACGTATCCCATTTCGTGTTTGCCTCTTCCAGCTCTGTTTACGGGGCCAATACAAAAATGCCTTTTTCGGTCCATGACAATGTGGATCATCCAGTGTCGCTTTATGCTGCAAGCAAAAAGGCAAACGAGCTGATGGCCCATACCTACAGCCATCTGTATTCATTGGCCTGCACCGGACTTCGTTTCTTTACAGTCTACGGCCCATGGGGCAGACCTGACATGGCCCTTTTTCTTTTTACCAAGGCCATTTTGGAGTCAAAGCCCATCAAGGTGTTTAACCACGGCAACATGCAGCGTGATTTTACTTATATTGATGATATTATTGAAGGAGTGGTACGGGTCATGGGCAAGCTTCCGGAGCCTGATCCTTCCTGGAGCGGGGATGCACCTGACCCGGGCACTTCCTATGCCCCTTATCGAGTTTATAATATCGGAAACAACCACCCTGAAAAGCTTATGCGTTTTATCAGCGTGCTGGAGCAAGTCCTGGGAAAAGAGTCAAAAAAAGAGTTTCTCGATCTTCAGCCGGGTGATGTTCCTGCAACATGTGCTGACATAGACGATCTTTACAATGCAGTCGGGTTCAAGCCGGTTACATCCATTGAAACCGGCATACGGCGCTTTGTTGAGTGGTACAGGGATTATTACGGCATACAGGACTGATGCAAAAAGCCCTTATAATTGCAGGAATTGTCATTGCTGCTGCCGGCCTTTTGTGGCCGTGGATTTCAAGGCTGCCTTTAGGCCGCCTGCCAGGGGATATAATCATTGACCGTCCCGGGCTGAAGGTATTTATCCCAATCACCACCATGATACTCATAAGTGTTGTGGTTTCGGTTATAATGTGGATTTTGCGCAAGTAGCATAGTGGGGAGAAAGAAAGAAGTGGTACGCCCGGCAGGATTCGAACCTGCGACTTTCAGCTCCGGAGGCTGACGCTCTATCCCCTGAGCTACGGGCGCACACGGCATGCAACATAAAAGATCAATCTGTATAAGTCA
>JAGYOX010000021.1 GCA_018399235.1 Desulfobacterales bacterium
TAACTTAGGTAAAAAAAGTTTCAACGTCAAGTCATGATGGCAGCCAGGGAACTCACGGTTCACGGTTCAGGGTTCACAGTTCACAGTTCACAGTTCACGGTTCGGGAGCGCCAGCCCCTGCCTTTTGTCATTCCGAGGAACGAAAGTGACGAGGAATCTTGTTTGTTAAAGATTTCTCGCTTACGCTCGAAATGACAAAGGGGAGGGCTCGAAATGACAAAGGGGAGGGCTCGAAATGACAAAGGGAGGGCTCGAAATGACGGGATGGACGGCTTTTAGACACTTTTTTGAATTGCTTTCTTAAAAAATACTGCTATGGCGGTAGAAAAGAGCTTTTTACAAAACCGTCAGTTTTTTATACAATAAAGAAAACCAAACCGATTAACTTGTCGAAAGGACCAACCCATGAGCCGTGGCATTCAGGAGCTTATATTTTACGGGGATGATATCCGGGTTGAAACGTTTCCGGAGGATACCCGGATGTTTTATGCCAAACCGCCGCTTCCCGGAGTTGCCGATCCGGTCCAGACCATTCGGCACGCTCTTGATCATCCCGTCGGCGCAGAGCCATTGGAGAAACAGCTAAATAAAAACAGCACGGTCACCATTGCCTTTGACGACCCTTGTCTGCCGATCCCCCTGATGCGAAATGACCCCCGGGGATTGATCATCCAGGAGCTGCTCCGGCGGCTTGCTAGAATCGGGGTTTCCAAGAAGAAAATCCGGCTGATCTGCGCTAACGGGCTCCACCGGAAGTTTACATTAAAAGAGTTGTCGTCGGTTCTGGGACGCCAGGTCATCCGGAAGCTCGGTCCGGAACGAATCGAATGTCATGATGCCACTCTATCGGACCGGCTCGTCGACCTGGGTACAACCGAAGCCGGCCGGGAAGTGGTAATCAACCGGGCGGTCAAGGAATCCGATATCACGATCTATGTCAATGTGAATTTCACCTCCATGAACGGCGGCTGGAAAAGCATCCTGGTGGGACTGGGCGCATGGCAAAGCATCCGCCACCATCACACACCGATCCAGTGGAACGGGATCGACTCCATCATGGAGCCGGAAAAAAGCCCCATGCATCAGGCATTGGCTGAAATGGGCCAAAAGGTGGCGGAAAAATGCAACGTGTTTCAGATTGAAACCGTGATCAACAACCGGGTCTGGCCGGCAATGCTCTCCGGTCTGCTATCCCCAATCGGGCCGAACGCCGATGCGGGACCGGGCAAAACCTCGCGCGGCGGTCTTTTCAAGGCGGCGTCGGTATCCCCGCAGTTTATGAAACGCCGGGTCAGAAATATGCTGCGTTCGGATTACCGGATGGTTGACGTGCATGCCGGAGCGATTGACCGGATCCATCCCCTGACCCTGGAAAAAATCTACGAACAGCAGAACGTTCAGGTGGATTCGCCGGTGGATATCCTGATCTTCGGGGTGCCGAATTTAAGCCCGTACAGCGTGTTTTCGGTGTTTAACCCGATTCTTTTGCGCGGGCTGGTTTTGGGGTACCTGCGCGGTATGTACAGGGGGCGCCCGCTGGTCAAGGAAAACGGCGTCATCATTGCCTGCAACCCCGGGTTTGAAAAGTTCCATGCCGGGCATCACCCGTCCTATATTGATTTTTGGGAAAAGGACCTTGAGGCTCATACCGACCCGGAAGCTTGTTGGAGCGAGCTTTCCGAATCCTATGCCCACAATCAAAAATATCTTGAGAAATATCGCGATGGTTATGCCTATCACGGCACCCATGCGCTGATCAACTGGATGTGGAGCGGCATGGCCATGCGGCATGTAAACGGGGTGATCCTGGCCGGTTCGCGCCAGCCGGAAACCGCCAGGAAAATCGGGTTTATCCCGGCCGATGATTTGGGCTCGGCCATTCATATGGCAAGAGATATGGCAGGCAGAACCGCATCAATCGGATACCAGGTGATCCCCCCGCTTTTTGCGGTGGAGGTGGCGGGGGATCACGGCATATAAGGTATAGGGTATAGGGTTTAGGGTATAGGGTATAAGGTATAGGGTTTAGGGTATAGGGTTTAGGGTATAAGGTATAAGGTATAGGGTTTAGGGTATAACAATCGAGGTTTCAGTTTTCAGTGTTCAGGTTTGCATTCAAAAAAGTCTGGCTCGTTTGCATTCAGGGTATAAGGTTAAAAAATCAAAAGCTTAGTGCCTTAGTCCCTCAGTCCCTCAGTGCCTTTACCCGTTCGCAAAACTTGCATATCGGCTGGTTTTAGGACGCGCGGCCCGGAGGAACACTTTCAATAACCTTTTCTATCCGCCAGCATCTCCATGAAGGCATCTACCCGCGTTTGAAACTGGGCCATGGAAAAATTCCGCTCATCCATGTGGTCCGCGTCGATGATGACCGAAGGAATATTTAGCTCTTCTTCCAGCGCCCGTTTAATCTCCATCTGACCCAGGGTGATCGGGATACAGGACTTGTTGCGGTGAAATATCACCCCGTCAATGGCGTATTCCCGGCAGGCATTTAGAACCATTTCCTTTCTTTTATTGATGGAGACGCAGGAGACCAGCGGGTAGGACTTGAGGCTTTTTAAGGCAAGCGAACGGATCGGGTTTTGAGGATCCATCCGGATGGACCAGGCCGCGGAATAGGTTTCTGCAACTACCACGCCGCCGGCGGCTTCGAAATAATTAAACAGCCCCATATTGTACCAGAGCGGTATGTTGTCCCAGAACAGCCGGAGTTTTTCATTTTCTATGACCCCGGAACCGGACTCAGCCTTTTGCCTGACTTCATCCCTTACCCGGGTCAGGTAGTCGACCGCCTTTTGGGTCCCCTGCAATGTCACCATGACGAACATGATTCCCATTTCAGCGGCTGAAAACGGAACCGGTATGTAACGCCGAAACGACATGATTTCATCCCACAGGGCGCAGGCTTGGTCGGAGAGTACAACCGTTTCCCGGAGCCGGTCCATGTCAAGCCTTCGTCCGGTTGTCTCTGTCACAAAGTTTATCAGCCGCTCGCTTTCGGCAATGGCGTAGTCAATGTGGGTATCGTTGATATCCTCTATCGCCACCTGGGGCAGATCCGCCGAAAATACGGCGGCTTTTGGAAACCGACGTTCAAGGGCGTGGAAGATTTTCATCACCGGCACGCAGCCCCCGCCCGGGGTGAACAGGATATCCGGCTCGGGAAGGCCGCCCAGGGGCGTATCTTTTTCATTCATCAACCCGTTCACATAGCCGATAATGTTTCTTAAATACCCGCAAATATCCCTGGAATAGCCCATATCCTCTGAGACCTTGAAGTTCTGGGGCGTGAGGCCGAATGCCGCGCACACCGGCGACCAGTTTTCCGGGAAAACGGGCTGTACATCCATGGCATAGCAAAGCTCAATCACCCCGTTCATGGGCGGCATCCATGCCACCGGCCGGCCTTCGGCCTTTGCCGTCTGGCAATTCAAATAGTATTCTGTCACCAGCCGGTTTAGTTCTTTGGAGGTTTTCAGCCGCTTCTTGGATTTTCTCTCTTCTGTCATCTGTTTACGCCCCGACCATTTCAAAAAAGCTTTCAAGCCGGGTTTTGATCTGTCCGCCAGGCTGCCAGGATTCATCCAATTCCAAAAGCAGCACCGGCCATCCTTTTTCCTTAAATGCTTTTAAAAGGCTGGGATAATCGGAAAGATGGGGGGTGCAGAATTTTTGTATAATCAATATCATGGCTTTCGCACCGGATTTTTGCATTAGTTCGATGAGCGGGGCCAACCGGTCCTCCGCCCGGCTCCTGGCCGGACAGGGCATGCGCTGTATATACCGGTTGATGAGGCGATCCACGGGGGAGCCGCCGTCGGCTGCCGCGGGAACCAGCTGGCGGTAGCCGTTACAGAGATCGTCTGCAACAATCCGGCCGCCTGAGGATTCAATCATTTCAATGATTGTGGGATCTTCAACCAAACTGCCGGAAATCATCACCGGGATGTCCTGTTTTTTTTCCGCGTTTGCATTCCGGAGATGGGTTTTAAGGGCCTTTAGCATATCGAGATACGCCTCCGGGGAAGAAACGGCCCCGGCCTCGATAAGGGTTAGCATCTGTTGGGTGCTCAAGGGGAGATCCCCTTTAAAAGAGCGTTCATAAAAATCCAGCAGGATATTTCGTATCTCCGTGTAAAGGCCAAGGGAGCTGTCCAGTTTGGACTCACTGAAGCTGCCGCCAAGGGCATTTAACTTTTCGACCACCTCGTTCAGGGCGGATTTATAAAATGCCCGGGCTTCCGGATTTGAGTTATAGGGCAGGGGGAGGGTATGATAGATACCGCCGCCGATGGCATCCCGCCAGATATTGACGGCGCCACATGCCGCATCACAGGAATAGCCCTGTACAACGCCGGATAGGAAATCATATTTACCGTTTAATGCTTTTTCCAGGGCGCGCTTCATAAACGGGCAGATAAAGTCCGGCATATGGGCGTAGGCTTTTTCAACCGCCCCGGCGTCTCCGGTTATCCGGATGGGGGTGAATCCGGCGGCATGAATCACCTCAATGGGTGTGTATGTGCAGAAATAGCCGATCGCGGGCAGGACTTTTTCGAGCTGGTCCCGCTTTTTAAACTGATTGATAGCCGCTTCAAAGGGCTGGATGAGATTTTCAAGCATATTTACTAAGCCGCTTCTCCGGATTTTTGAATTTCGGCATCCCGGAGCTTTCTCCTAAGTATTTTGCCAACCGCGCTTTTCGGCAGTTCATCGAGGAATTCGACCTGTTTCGGCACCTTGTACGGCGCAAGGTGTTGCTTGCAGTACTGGATAACCTCCTCTTCGGTTAGCTTTTCCCCCTTTTTAAGGACGACAAACGCCTTGACGGTTTCGCCCCTGTACTTATCAGGCTTGCCAATGGCGCAGGCCTCCAGGATCTTCGGATGGTCGAAGAGGATATTGTCGAGCTCGATGGGGTAGATGTTGTAGCCGCCGGCGATGATCATATCCTTTTTGCGGTCCACAATGGTCAGGTAGCCGTCTTCGTCAAATTTGCCGATATCACCGCTGTAAAACCAGCCGTCTTTCAGGACGGCCTGGGTTTCTTCAGGCTTTTTATAATAGCCCTTCATCACCTGCGGACCCTTGATGGCAATTTCACCGGGTTCCCCGGCCGGCATCTCCGTTTCCCCGGTCTCAATATCCATCAGCTTGACATCCGTATCCGGCACCGGGCAACCCACGGTTCCGGGTTTAATCTTGCCGCCCCAGGGGGTGACGGTAACAATCGGCGTATTTTCGGTCGAGCCGTAAACCTCGCACATGTCCGCGCCGGTCAGCTCTTTTAAATCGCGGATGGTATCGGCCGCCAGCGGTGCGGCCCCCGAAAAAAACCCTTTGATCGAGGAAAGCTCCATTTTGCGGAACTCGGGCTCGGCCAGAAGCCCCACGAAAATGGTGGGCACGCCCGGAAGGAATGTGGGCTTGTATTTTTTAATCATTTTAATGTTGATTTGCGCATCCGGCCTCGGAACCAGGATAACCTCCCAGGCCTTCCAGATGCAGTAGTTCTGGATGGCGGTAAATCCGGCGGCGTGAAAGAACGGGAAGTTTCCCACCAGCCGCTCTTCGCCTGGATTGAGCTCCGGGAACCAGGCCTCGAACTGCTGGACGTTGCTGCTTAAGTTGGCATGGGTGAGCATCACGCCCTTGCTTTGTCCAGTGGTGCCGCCGGTATAGAGCAGGGCTGCCAGTTCCTCCCAGTGGCTTTGCTCTTCTAAGGGCGTGTCCGGATACCGGGATATGATTTTTTTGAATTCAAAAATATCGTCCGCTTCAGGGATTTTCCGGTACATCTCGCGTTTGGCCAATGGAAACAACTGTTTTAACGGAAAGGGGAGAGACGCGTTCAGGTTACAGGCGATGATTTTTTCGATTTTTATCTGATTACGGATTTTTTCGATCCTGGGCAAAAGAAGGGAAAGCGTAATCAGGAGTTTTGAGTCCGAATCATTTAACTGGTAGGCCAGCTCGCGTTCGGTATAGAGGGGGTTGTTCTGAACGGTAACCGCGCCTATGCGGAAGACCGCGTAATTGGCAATGACCACCTCGGGGATGTTCGGCAGGCAGACCGCCACCTTGTCTCCCGGCTGGATTCCGAAATCAATTAAAGCGCGGGCAAATGCGTTGACGAGTCGGTCAAGCTGGGCAAAAGAGATTTTTTTGCCCATGTAATTCAGGGCGGTATGGTCGGGAAAGTTTTTGGCGGAACGGGCAAGGGCGGCGGAAACGGTGACTTTTTCATACTCGAGGTGCTTTTTTACACCCGGCGCATAGGATTTATACCAGAGTTTTTCTTCGGTCATGGAGGGCCTCCAAACGTATGGATAATAGTTGGTTATCCGGCCAGATGCGTTAATAAAAATTCCGTCTGTTTTTCAATGGCATCGGCAAACGCATCCCCTTTATAAATTTCAAAGTGCCCAAACGGATATTTCACCAGCTGGCCTTTGGGCATCTTGTTTGCGGTTTTTTCCACAGCCGTCGCATCAATTAACGAGTCGCGCTCGCCCATCATTACAAGCGCGGGGCATTTAACCCGTTTCGCGTAAGTGATCGGCCGGTAGGCGGCGAATTTTAATAGAATCCGGGCCGGACAGCCGTTTTGCCAGTTTGAGTCTGCGGGGATCAAGGCGCAATAGCCTTCATAGCACTCCGGTGTGTTCATGACGGCGAATTCGTCCGGTTTGCCGATAACCTTGACGTAGTAAGGGGCCCGAAAGGTGAGAATGCGGCTGAGATCCCGTATGCCGTGCGGCATGGCCTGCATTAGAAACCTCGGGCCCAGTTTCAGGGTGGTGGAGATGGCATCGACAAACGGTACCTGGGCAATAATAGCAGATATTTTCGGGTCTCCGGCGGCAGTGACAATGACATGGCCACCGCTGAAAGAACTGCCCCACAGCGCAATGCGGCCTGGATCGATATCTTCAAGCGACCGTACATGTAAAATGGCAGCCGTCCAGTCCTGCAAATGCCGTTTCGGGTCAACCAGGTTTCTGGGCATGCCGTCGCTGTCGCCAAAGCACCGGTAGTCAAAGATATATACGGCAAGCCCGTTTTCGGCGAATTTTTCCGCATAATCCGGTAAACCGAATGTCCGTTCGGCGGCAAATCCGTGGGCCATAATGACAACCGGCGGCTTTTTAACATCCGTTGGCAGATACAGCTCCCCGGCACACCGGGTCTGTTGGCTGTAAAACGTGGAAGCGGATACGGCGAATTTTTTCATGCTATCCCTCCATTACGGCTTGAAGCAGGGCATATGTTTTGGTGGGATTACAAACAGTGTTGAGAATTATATCGGTAAAATTGATTTTTTTCGAGCCCAGCAATTTTACCACATGCATTCATGCTGTCATTCCGAGGAGCGCAAGCGACGAGGAATCTTAATGCAAAAGATTCCTCGCTACCGCTCGGAATGACAGTAGTGAGTGCTTTTAAAACAGCCTCTAAAAATACAACAAATTGTTACTGAACTAAATTAATATATCTTAAATTTTATTTCCTATCTACCCTAACTTTACTGTAAAATCAAGATGATAATGAAGAGGTATGGCCGGGCCAGGGATAAACGGCTCGACCCTGGTATTTTGTGTCCGAAATCACAAATCCCAAGCACCAATGGGCCAGGATGCTTTATTTGCCCGTTATAAAAGCTGGTCCAGAATCATCTCACTGACTTTTTCTGCTGATCTGCCGAAGAGCTCCGACACGTCAATGAGCTCAAGATACTTATCGTCCCATTTGATATTGTTTTCCTGGACCAGGTTTTTGATATGCTCGTGCTTGCCGCCAAGGGCCTTTACCTTGCTCGGCAGGTCTACATCTTCTTTGAACGCAATTTCAAGCAGCATCAGGTGTTCAATGGTATACGGCCGGGCAGGATCAGTTGAAATAATCGGTATGACAACTATGCTCCGCTCGTCCTTCCGGCCTTTGCCGATGTACACATTACCCTGCCTGACAATAATTTTTTTGGTGCCTTTAAGCGTTTTATCCGCCTCAGAGCGGGAGGGAATGGCACTCGATGTGCCTTCCTTCTTGATGATTTGGATTCGGGTTTCATCTGTGGGCTCACCCAGCAGATTAACCCCGGAGATCTGGTAAAGGGTCAGTCCCTTGATATCGGAGATGATTAACTGAAGGTTGCGCAGCACCATGATATTGGAGATAGAGAGCTGGGCGATGCCGAAGCCATGTTTGCTTAGCATGTCAAACAGGACGCCTTCGGCTTTTTCCTCAATCCGGCTGGTTCCCACGGTAACGGTTTTTGCCTGGTGCTTGATCGCATCAATCGGGCGGGCCAGACAGTTGATGGCCTCACCAAGGGATTCAAACAGTTTTTCAAACATGTTTTTGGCCGTGCCTTTAATCCCGAAATCGATTTCAAAATCAGAGAGGGGAAGGCGGCCGGCCAGGTACTTAAGCAAGAGCGTCAAATTGATGGCCCCTTTTATGCCCAAGGGCGACGGCAGTTCATTATTTGCCTGTTTTTTTCTGAATTCCGAATAAAAATGGATGATTTTTTCCCTGAAACTTTCCTCCAGGGCGATTTCAAATATGTCCATTTTATCTTCGGTTAACCGGTCGATGGTGTTCTGCAGGTCCTCCCGAAAGTCATAAAGGAATCGTGAGCCCTCGTTAATGGCCAATGCCGCGTAATAACCCCAGATATGCCCCACCAGGGTATTTAAAATGGGCGCAAAATGCTCACCGACCGAGGGCACATGAATGACGTCTGCGGCGTAGGGATCAAAGCGGTCCTCGTTTTCATCGGCAATCACCACGGGCAGGGCCTTATGAGACTGAAAGATGGCGGTGTCCTTGATAATATCCCCGATAACGCTGCGGCGGGAGCCCGCTGCACAGACAAAGATCAACGGCTCAGATGAGAGATCGATATGTTTTTTATCCTCCACAAAATCGGAAGAAATGGTTTTATAGCAGAGCTCGCTCAATTTGATCCGGATTTCATCTGCTGCGGATTTATTCGGCCCGCTGCCGACGGCCGCCCAATACGTGCGCTTAACGGCAAATCGCTGGGCTGAGGATTGAATGCGACCGGCGGCGGCAAGAACGGTTTCCATTTTTCCGGGTATTTCAAGCATCTGTCTGATTTCATTTGATATGAAAGCATCATTGCGCCGGCCGGTGAGCTGGGTGAAATACAGCCCCAGCAGGGCACCGGCAATGATCTGGGAGTAAAAGGCCTTGGTGGAGGCCACTGACATCTCGATATCCCGGCCGCTGCTGGTATATACTACGCCGTCCACTTTAAACGTCAGATCCGAATCCCGGCGGTTGACGATAGCAATGGCCCAGGCGCCGAGCTGTTTCATCATGTCAACCGTGCGGTTGGTGTCGGTGGTCGTGCCGGACTGGCTGATGGGGATCAGCAGGGTTCCCGTCATATTGTCGGTTTCGGCGATAAATCCGCTGAGTTCTGAGGATTTTAAGGCATCCACCTGGATGGCGGGGTTGTTCAGGTAGAAGCGCATGATATCCGCACAGGCCTGGGCCGCAACGCCGGCGGTCCCCTGGCCGATAAAAAGAACCCGGCGGATGGCATCGGCCTTTAGCGCTGACACCAGCGGGGTCGGCACCATGGATTCATCCAGTGTCAGGACGTATCTGGAGCCGCCGTTTTCAATAATTTTCCATCGGTTTTCAAGGGTTTTTCGGACAGATACCGGAGATTCTGATATTTCCTTTAAAAAATAATGGTTGAAATGCTGCCGGTCGATGTCCCGGGATGTGAGGGGGGTATGGTGGATATCCGCTGTTGTCAGATTAATCGGCGTGCCGTCATAATGCATGGCCTCCACCCCATCAAGACCGCCGGCAGACGATTGGTCAATGGTAAACATCTGTCCAAAAACCGGTTTGCCTGCGGCATCGGCATGGGATGCGCCCCCTTCCAGTTTCAGGTACGCCGAGGTTTCTTCAACCAGCCCATAGATCTCAGAGGAGGGGATGTAGTGGTCTTCGGCAAGCCCAATAAAAATGGCCTGCCCGCTGCCTTTTAGCGCCAGGAAGAGTTTGCCGGGCGCCAGATCCGTATGCATGGAAATCGCATGCGACCCCTCAAAATCATTCACGGCCAGGCGAAAGGCGGTTTCAATGGGGTGGCCCTCGGTTAAATAGGATTGAATATGAACCGGAATAATTTTTGTATCGCAGGTGATTTCGGGCGGTATTTGAATTCCGCGGTCGGCATAGCCGGCTTTGATCGTCTGATAGTTGTCGATATCTCCATTCAGGCAGACATGGATAATGCTGTTTGTTTTAGCATTTTCTGTCATGGTGCGGTTGTCCACCGGGTGGCAGTTGGCCTCATTGATCGCGCCGACAGAGGCCCACCGGGTATGTGCGGAGACCGTATGATAGCGAAAGGCTGTCCTGACGACCTGCTTTAATATCGGGTCTTCAATAATTTGGCGCCGGATACAGGAAACGTTCTCCCCCAGACCGCCGATTTCCGCCGCTACCTTGTAGGTAAAGGCAAGGGATGTCATGGCCCCGGAACCATCGGCACCCAGCTCATTGACGGCAATAGACCGGTTATTCAATATGTTGAAGGTTTGGCGGGAATTGAAATCCGCCGTCAGGCCCTGCGCATCAAGTTGTTCCCTAAACTTTTCATAGTCCGGTCGATCCATGATGAATAGCAGCGAAATTCCGGCGGAATCACGCCCCCGCACCTCCAGCCGGTCGATGCTGTTTAATACCGCATTGATATTTTTTAACGTGGAAATGGTTGTTACAGCCGGTGATAAATCGGAATCGCCATATAGCAAAGCAATTTTGTCAATATTCTCAATTAGCTCTGTTTTTAGACCCCATGCCGTGTCTTTCAGGCGTTCGATTCTTTGGGACATGGTTTCGACAAGCTCAGGCGCCAGCCTTCCCATCAGGCGGTTGAGGCGATCACTTTCCGTGTCAATGATATCCCCCAGCTGTTCGGAAAACCCGTCAAGTGACTGTTTTTCTACCGGGTGCGTAAAAATGTGGTAGAAGGCAGCCCGAGCTTTAAGCGATCGAACGGCTGTATAAAGATCTTCAACCAATTGTTCGCCGCCCAGATAATTCTCTCCGATGGCATTTTCGGCCTCCTCATCAATGGCCTTTGAGGCCCGATGGATTTGATGGATCATATCCGCCACCGGCGGCATCGTATAATCCGGCTCGGATTTATTCCGGGTTTTTATAGCGACGATGCCCGTAATACCGCACTGGAAAATATTTGGGGTATAGGGAAACAAAACGATTGAATTTGCCGGCACGCGGCTGATGTGCTTTCCAATGTATATCCGGAAACCGCCTAAAAAGGAAAGAACCCCGGCGATCGTTTCTATCAGATGTTTGGCTTGTGCCATTGTCATTCCGAGGAACGAAAGCGACCTTTCCTGTGTCATTCCGAGGAACGAAAGTGACGAGGAATCTTGTTTATAAAAGGTTTCTCGCTGCCGCTCGAAATGACAGTATGGGCGGATTTTAATCAACTTGTTGAGTCCCTTTCTGAAAAAATACCGCACCAGCGGAATAAACCGCTTTTTACGAAGCCATTAAACATTGGAATCGGTTGGAGGGCTTTTAAAGTATACCCGGAAGACCATTTTCGCATAGGCGGCCGCCCGGGTGCCGATATACTCCTTGTGGGCTACGAATACAGATACCGCCAGTTTTTTGGAGCCGTGAACTTCTTGGGCAAAACCGGCAAACCAGTCATACTTGATTTTTTCAGGATTATTGTTAATAGAGCCGGTTTTCCCGCCGATATCCAGCCGTGAAAGGGTGTCGTCCCACCGGCGGGAGCGGAAGGCGCTTCTGGCGGTCCCCTCGGTTATCGTGTAATGCATGAGTCTTTTCAATACATCCGCCGTTCCGGGTGAGATCGCCCGGTTCAACACTTTGGCTTGGCTCTGGTAAACCGGCTGATTTCTTTCATAGGCGGTATTAACCAGGGTGGGGGCCATCAGTTTACCGTCATTGATCACACCGGCTACCAGAACAGCCGCGTGTAATGGGGAAATAAGGGTTTCTTTGTTAAACCCGCAGGCAATTTCCGCCCAGTTAAAGGGTTCATCCTGAATGGTCAGCGGACTATTTGGTAATGGCAGATCAAAGGCGATGTCCCGGTTAAAGCCGAACGCTTCTGCATATTTTTCAAGTCCGGCTTTTTTCAGCCGATGGATGCCGATTTTGCCGAACACCGGGTTAATAGAGTCGGCAAAGGAGTCCGAGAATGTGATATGATTGGTATATTTGTTGTCTCTTGGTTTGAGCTGGGATTTGTAGAGTGAATATTTTTTGCCGTTATAGGCCACCGGCGTCGTACAGCGAAAGCCGCATTCTTCAATGGCGGCCCCGGCCGTAACGATTTTAATCAGGCTCGCCGCTGGAAAATCCGCCCGGGTGCATACGTTTGAGCCCTTACCGGTTTTATCAAGGCTTACCATGGCAAGGATTTTACCGGTTGTCGGGTCCATGGCCACGAGGCCGAAATATTTGGCATACTTTCGGTCGATGTTATCCATGATGGTGTTCTGGAGTGAAGGGATAATACTGGTTTCCATGTGATAATCCCGCAAAACGGTTTTAAGCTCGAATGCTTTACGGGTAATTTTCGGTAATGGCTGATTGGCCAGAAGCTTTTGAAGAATGGGCTGATCCAGCGGCAGGACGGTATCAACTGACAGGCTCGTCGGAGATGATCGCGGGTGGGTTGTTGTACAGCCCAACAGCCAGAAAGTTCCTTTGGTTAAGAGAACCAAAACGGCCAAAACGATCAGGTAGCGCGGCAGACTTTGCAAGGCCTGTTCTTTGGCCGATTGCCTCCGGAGTTTCACCTGATAGTTGCGCCAGCGGTTTGCCGGTGAGTAAATGCGTGTGTTAAGCTTTGAACGTTTTAGCATCTAATTAATTATATGCCAGCGGTTTTGTATAAATCTATGTTACATCCCGCCCCATGGGGTTTTGTATGCCTATGGCCGTCCTGCCTATTTGTATTTACTTTACCGACAACCCGAGCGCCTGTCAAACCGTTTTTTTTCGATATGTTACATTCCAACAGCCGGTTAAGAGGAGAGCGAAAGCAGATAGGACCGAAGGTTGATTTTTTTGTTTTTCAAACCCAGTTTATTCCGGATATTGTTACGGTGGAACTCAATGGCCCGATCGGAGAGGTTCAACAGTTCGGATATTTCCTTGGTGGTTTTTCCGGCTTTTACCAAATCCGCGACCTGGATCTGCATCGGGGTTAACTGCTGGTATTGGGCGGATAGCTTTTTCATATAGGGCGAGACCATGTCTTGGGCATTGTTTTCCAGAATTTCCAGATAGGTTTGCTGGGAGCGGGAAGTCGGCGTATTTTTCAATTTTTCTATATAGGGCAGAACAAGCGCCTTCACATTTGCCATTACCTTTTCTTCAAGGTCTTCTTTGTCCTGTTCCCTTTGTTTTAGCAGAATTTTAAGCGCGGTATTGGTTTCCTGGAGATTTAAGGACTGCTCCCGCAGGTTTTCCTCCGTTTTCCTCAGGGAGGTTTCGATTTTTTTTCTTTCCTCAATTTCTTCAAGCAGCCGTTCATTGGCGGCGACGAGCTCATGGGTTCTTTCAGCCACACGGATTTCGAGTTCTTCATTGGCCCTTTCCAGGGCTTTTTCCGCTTCTTTGCGGATGGTGATATTAACGAAGGCAGCCATCATGCAAATCGGCGTGCCGTTGGTGTCCGTAACGAGATTGGCCGAGAGAAGCACCGTAATCGGCGTGCCGTCTTTTTTGACACCTTCGATTTCTCCGTACCAACTGCCTTTCTGCAGTATTTGGGACATGACTTCAAGCGCCTGATCCGTATCTTTGGCAAAGCTGACAGCGGATTGCCCCAGGACTTCAGACATGTCGCCGTCCCCCCACATGTCCAGAAACGCCTGATTTACATATGTAAGATTGCCTTCCAGGTCGCCGATAACAATGGCGTTGATACTGGAGGCAACGGCGAAGTCCTTAACCCGGAGTTCTTCCTCAATCTTTTTACTTTCGGTAATGTCAATGAAGGAGTCCATGGTGCAGATGGGTTCTCCATCGTCATTGTAAACGAGGCTGGCGGAGAGATAAACAATGATGGGGGAGCCGTCCTTCCGGTACCCGGCGATTTCCCCCTCCCAGCTGCCGTTTTCCAAAACCTCGGTCATCACCCGAAGGGCCTCCTCCTCATCCTGGGCGAATTCAAGAGAGGACCGTCCCAGCACCTCGGAAGGATCATCTGTTCCCCACATGCGAAGCGCCGCATTGTTAACATAGCGCACATTTCCTTCCAGGTCGCCGATGCCGATGCCCTGAACGGATGAGGCGATCGCAAAGTCCTTGATCTTTAGCTCTTCCTCGGTTTTTTTGCTCTCGGTAATATCAATCCAGGAGTCCATGGTGCAGATGGGTTCTCCTTCATCATTGTAGACGAGGCTGGCAGAGAGATAGACAATGATGGGGGAGCCGTCCTTCCGGTACCCGGCGATTTCTCCTTCCCAGCTGCCGTTTTCCAGCACCTCGGCCATCACCCTAAGGGCCTCGCCCTCGTCCTGGGCGAATTCAAGGGAGGATCGCCCCAGCACCTCGGAAGGGTCATCCGCGCCCCACATGCGAAGCGCCGCATTATTAACATAGATGACGTTTCCCTCCAGATCGCCGATACCAATGCCCTGAACGGATGAGGCAATCGCCCGGTCCTTAATCAGGAGCTGATCCTTTATTGCCTTATTTTCAAGTGGATGATCGGCGTCCCCGAATGCCGGAAACGGCCTATGGTTGCTGCTTGAATGTTTTCTCATGAAACCCCCTTTAAAGGCTTCATAGTCATTTTTTAACCTCAATGCGCGGAAAGAGGGATATCGCTTTTGGAAGCTTTGCGCCCGAGGCAAGTGCCGGCCATTGCTTGATGGCCCCAATGGGTAGGTACTCGTTCGTTTCCATGTCAAAGCCCAGATGGGACAGCATGGTCCTTGCCGTATCCGGCATCATGGGATAGAGAAGGCCGGCAATCACCCGAAGGCCTTCCAGCAGATTGTAAATGACCGCCTCCAGCCGTTGTTTTTCGTCCGGTCGCTTGGCCAGCTCCCATGGGGCGGCCGTGTCAACGAATTTATTCATGCAGCTGATATATTCCCAGACGGCGACAGTGGCCTTATGGAAATGGAAGACCTCCATTTCTGATTGATAGGCATTAATGGCTGTTTGTGCCGGCACGGAGAGCTCCGGGCCGACCTTTGCCTGCATGACCGCATCAACCTCCGGGACCACCCCCTTGAAATATTTGTGAAACATCCCGAGCACCCGGGAGAAAAGATTGCCGAGATCGTTGGCCAGGTCTGAGTTGATCCGCTGAATTAATGTTTCTTCCGAAAAGTTGGCATCCAGGCCGAAAGTCATGTCCCGCATCAGAAAAAACCGGATGGCATCGGTGCCATAGGTTTCCTGCAGGTAATAGGGATCAATAACGTTACCCAAGCTTTTTGACATTTTACTCTCATCCACATTCCAGTATCCGTGGACATAGAGATGCTTGTAGGCGTCGATACCGGCGGCTTTGAGCATTATAGGCCAATAAATGCCGTGGGGTTTCAGTATGTCCTTGGCGACAATATGCCGGGCCTGGGGCCAGAATTTTTTAAAATCTTCGCCCTCCGGGTAACCGAGGGCTGAAATGTAATTGATCAGCGCATCAAACCAGACATAGGTTACATAATCCGGGTCAAAGGGCAGCGTGATTCCCCAGGTCAAGCGGGTTTTCGGCCGGGAGATGCATAGATCTTCCAGCGGCTCCCGCAGAAAGGAAAGCACTTCATTCCGGTATCTCTCCGGCTGGATCATTTCCGGATGGTCTGTCAGGTGCTGGATCAGCCAATCCTGGTATCGGCTCATCCTGAAAAAATAGTTCGACTCTTTGATCAACTCCGGTTCGGTGCCGTGATCCGGGCATTTGCCCTCGACAAGCTCCCGCCGGTTGTAGAAGCGCTCGCACCCGTAACAGTAAAGCCCTTCATATTCGCTGAAATAGATATCGCCGGAATCATATATCTGCTGGAGAATTTTTTCGACAACGGCAATATGATCCGGATCCGTGGTTCGGATAAAACGATCATAGGAAATATTGTATTTGGGCCAGAGATCCCTGAATAACTGGCTGATCTGATTCGCATAACTGGAGGGATCCTGGTTCTTACCTTCAGCCGCTTTGACGATTTTGTCGCCATGCTCGTCGGTTCCGGTTAAAAAAAAGGTATCCTGCTCTAGAAGCATATAAAAACGCCGGGCTACGTCAGCTGCAATGGTTGTATAGGTGTGGCCCAGATGGGGTTTAGCATTAACATAGTATATCGGCGTAGTTATATAAAAGGGCGTTGTCATTCGAGGTTTGATTCCTCCTCAGCGTGGTTGTCATTTTGAACCGGTTCGCCGGGTTTCCGGTATATGCCGTCTTCGAATGTGAGACAGCACATGAGTCGGCCGCAGACCCCTGAAATTTTTGTTGGATTGAGTGACAATCCCTGGCGTTTTGCCATTTTTATGGATACTGGCTCAAATCTCGTCATAAAGGCGCTGCAGCAAAGTTCCCGGCCGCAGCGGCCGATGCCGCCGCACATTTTGGCCTGGTTCCGTATGCCCACCTGGCGCATTTCAATTTTGGTGCGAAATTCTTTGACCAGCATTTTAACCAGTTTTCGAAAATCCACCCGGCCATCGGCAGTAAAATAAAATGTAAGCTTGCTGGTGTCGAAGTTGCTTTCAATATTGAACAGATTCATCTCCAGGCCGAGTTCTTCAATGCACGCCTTACAGAAGGTAAAGGCCCTTGATTCGAGGTCCTTGTTTTTCTCTATTTGGCGCCGGTCATCTTCTGTTGCGGGGCGATAGACTTTTTTTAACGGTTCGCTTTCCGGCTTTTTTTCTTTTAGCATGGGGGGGATGGCAACCGTCCCGAAACACAGGCCGTTCTCTGTTTCCACGATTACCTGGTCGCCGGTATTTAAAACATAAGCCCCACAGTTGAAATCATATATCTTTCCGGCCACTTTAAACCGGATGCCGATTATTTTTTCCATTTTTTGCTGTTTCCCTTGCCCGATATGGCGATGACCAGATTATCCATGGCCAGTCGGGCATTGGCATTTGTTTGAATATTTCGTGCGGTTTCCTCGATCATTCGACTGATATCAAGCAGCCGCGACATTGATATTTGCTTTGACCCTGCGGCGATTTCGTCAGAAAGGTCCTTATTAATCAGCTGGTCAGGCACATACGCATACACGGCAAGATCCCGATACCAGGATTTCATGATGTCAAATGCCGTTTCCATGCGGCCTTTGTCTTTGGATAGAAATTCAGCAAATGCCAGCTGATAGTTTATCGATTGGTTGTGAAGTTCCGTCAACGTCTTTATTATCCAGTGACGGTCTTCAATCCAGTTTTTTTCGATCATGGCAGTGGCGCATGAGAGACTGCCGCCTGCCATGGCTGCCACAATATCTGCATCTTTGGCGTTAATCTCGTGATGCGCCGCCAAATAATTTTTAATATTTTCCCTTGAGATCGGGTTAAACCGGATATGCCGGCATCTGGATAAAATCGTCGGCAACAGATCCGAGGCCTGTCGGGCCGTCAGGATAAAAAGGGTTTTTTCCGGGGGATCCTCAAGGACTTTGAGCAGTGTATTGCCGGCTTCCGGGTTCAGCGTATGCGCTTCGGCAATAATAGCCAGTCGCGTCTTTGCTTCATAGGGTTTTAATGACAGACGCCGGCAAAGCTCCCGGATTTGATCCACTTTGATATAGCTGCCGGAAGGAAATATCCAATGCACATCCGGGTGGCTTTTAGAGAGAATTTTACGGCATGATCGGCACTGTCCACAAGCAGAAGCACGCTTTTTGCGGATATAATCCTCGCCCTGACAGTTACAGGCCATTGCAAATGTCCGGGCTGCAGTTTTTTTCCCAACCCCCTCGGGTCCGCTGAAAAGGTATACGTTGGGAAAACTGCCGGTTTCAAGCGCCGCTGTTAGTAGTCGAACAGGCCGATGCTGGTCCAGTAAGGCATCGAATCCGGTCACAAATCCAACCGTTGATTAATATAGGTGTTTGTTCACGCGTTCCCGGAGTTCTTTGCCGCATTTGAAAAAGGGCAGCTTTTTGGGTTGAATCTGTACTTTTTCTCCGGTTTTCGGGTTTCTGCCGACATAGCTTTTGTAATCCTTGACAAAAAAGCTGCACAAACCCCGGATTTCGATCCTTTCACCCTCGATCAGGGATTCGGCCATTGAGTCGAAAAAAATCTGAACCACTTTTGCCGCTTCGGATTTTGAAATATTGGATTCCTTTTTTAAGGCGGAAATCAATTCGAGTTTATTCATATAGCCTCCTGTTATATTGTTCGTCCCCCATATATTACCAAAATAATTGAAGTATATATAAAAAATTTTTTAAGTCAAGTAGTTGATGGCTTCGTAAAAAGCGGTTTGTTCCGCCGCCGCGGCATTTTTGCAGAAAGTAACTCAAAAATTTACATATTGTCATTTCGAGCGTTAGCGAGAAATCTTTGACCAATAAGATTCCTCGTCACTTTCGTTCCTCGGAATGACAATAGAGCAAGATAATAGAATAATAACATATATTATTGAGTTCCTTGGAAGATTGTCAAGTAGATACGTCTTTTTCGCCAATATCTGTGTCAGATCCAATTCTGCCAGACTCATTATGGGTACATGCAATTTGCCGTGCGCGTCAAGTGTGATTTTAATCACATCTGATTACCGAATCCGCCGAGGCCGTGAAGCTGAATCATGCCGGAAATCTCTTGATCCGTTCCATCATCAGAATACCCGACGGCCACCGACCAGCACTGTGACCGATACAGGCATTCCAGTCTTTTTTCCATATCTCCGCCGCTATCCAGATTCCGTTCATACTCGCCGGAGATTCGAATCCGGTCTGTTACCGCAATGCTAGCGCCAAGGTCAAGAGACTGACGGGAATCTTTGATGTATTGGTATTCAATCGCCAGCCAATCCCCCCGTTCGTTGTGTAATCGACCGGAAAGCCGATTGGAAAGCAGGGCATCTTCTTGGTGGCTCCATTCCGCTTCGGCGTGAAGGGTTAACAGGTTGACCGGTGTTATGTCAAGTTCGGCGTAAAGGGGGATAAAGGGTTCTTCACCCTCTTTGCCTTCCTTGTCAAAGTCATAGCTTTGTTCAATGAGCAGCCGGAAGAATCGGTTGTATCTGGGAGTTTTTTTAGCATCCGCCGGGTTATCAGAGTCAGAATCGCCGCTTTTAAGAAAATATTTGGATCTTAGAAACTGGGTTAGAGACAGGGTGAGCCGGTTGGTCCTCTCTATCCGGTCGATACTGTCGAAGTCAGGGTATTCGCTCTGATCGGTACCCGGTATATATTCGTACCGGAGTTCCGGTATAATCGTATGTTTGACCGCGTCAATGGTCTGCCCCCCTGTATCGTAGATTCGATACAGATCCGTGGAAAGCAATGCTTGGATATCGTAAAGTTCCCTGTGCTCATAGCCGTCATCCGGATCCAGCGTCTCCGTCTCAATATCCGATGCGTCCTCAATCCATAAAGTTTGACGGACCCCGACTGAGGGCTCAAACACAAAAAACCGGTCAGCCCTCAGGGGCAAAAAGATTCTTGGATGAATATCCAGCCGGTGACCGGTGATTCCATCTTCCCGATGAAAGTAGACATACTCGTCGTTGGATTGGAAAAACAGCGGTGTGTCAAAAACCGGCTGTTTTAATGCGTCAAAGGTAATGACCGGCAGTTGCTGCAGGGTATCATTGGTATCTAGCAGGCGCCGTTTAATCACATCATCATACCATAACACATCTGCATTAAAACTGTAGCGAGGCCAAATTTTTCTGATATTCAACCGGTTCTCCCGGACCGGGTCATCATGGTCGTCAAGGCTCCGGCCGAATTTGGATTCAAAATAATTATAAACTTCATCATATCCGGTATATCCGTCTTCAAATTCTCTCAGATAATCCTGGTCGCTGACAATATCAAGGTCAAGCTGGGCATCCATACCATACGGAAGAGCTTGATCGGCCTTCATGCGGAACCAGTAGCGGTGAGAATTGGGGCGCAGATAATCATCGTCGGTATAGCCCCATGGGCTATCCACGTGCTCCCCGTCATCAACTTCCCGGTCGCTAAGGCTGTCATACATCAATGCGCCCTTTGTGCGGTTGCTTAACATGTAGCGGAACTCCCCGCCGAATTTTTCGCCCCTGTTCTGGATGTGATGATAATAGAATGTGGCGTCGCAGCTGCGATGAATGGCCCAGAAAAACGGCTGGATATATTGAACGCCGTTTCTATCCGAATAGCCGATTTCCGGCGGTAAAAACCCGGATTGCCGATCACGGTCGACAGGGAAAACAAAATAGGGAAGATAGGCAACGGGAACTTTTTTCGCCCATAACGCCGCATGAGAGACGGAACCAAATCCTCCGATGTTAACGTTCAGGTTTCTGCCGGTTACCTTCCAGTCAGGGACCTCTCCGTTGCAGCTGGTTAACATCCCGCGGTTAATCGTATATTTGGCCACCCCGGTTTTTTCAATCCTATCGCCCTTGATATAAAAATTCTTTTTTTCAATAAAAACCAATCCATTAAAAATCGTACCCGTTTGGGAGTTCAGATCCATGGTCATTCGGTCGCCGGTTAACCTGCCCTCCCGGGTGACTAATATGACGTCGCCAATAGCCGTGACTTTCATGGTGGATCGAATTAAACGGACGAAATCGGCTGAGAGTTTGGCATCTCCTTTTTCTATAACGACATTGCCCTTAGCTATGTATACTTCATCAGTTTTCTCATAGATCATCCGGTCCGCGGTGATATTCCAGGGAATGTCTTCATCGGTGTTCGTATCAGCCGAAAGCGATTCGGCCCGACCGATGGTGGATGCGTAAAAAAAAAGTGCGACGGCTATAAGGGCAATACGGCAGATACCCGTTGGGGCCTTTTTATTTTGGCTTTTCATCCAGCAGCGTATCAATTTAATCCACAACAACCCGTTTGAAGAAGTGAGCTTGATTTATCATTCTATCCGTCAATGGTTTCTTAACTTGAAGCGCAACATAATTTCCAGTATAAATCGACGATAAGTTATCAAACCGAACCGAAAACTTTTTTAAGCTCTTATCATAAAGGGGCCGGAATGAAAAAGATCTTTGTTGATGATTTGAAATCCGGGGAAACGGTGAATGACAGGTTTGTTTTGGCAGAGCGGCATTTGTCCCAGAAAAAGGACGGCGGTAATTATATGACGCTTGTATTATCCGATAGATCCGGCTCCGTAAAGGGGGTAATCTGGGATAACATTGATGAACTCATAGAGAAAGCGGCTGCCGGAGATTTTGTCAATATACAGGGAAGCGTATCAGAATACCGGGGTGTGCTTCAAATCGTTGTTAAATCCATGACCCGGCTGTCACCGGATGATATAGATGTTACGGATTTTTTGCCGGCTACGAGCCGTGACCCGGAGGCGATGCTGGATAAGCTGAAAGATATTTCCGATTCAATGACAAACCGGGATTTAAAGGCGCTTCTTAAGCTATTCTGGTCTGACCGGATATTTGTCGAAAAATTTAAAATTGCGCCGGCTGCCAAAAAGATGCATCATGCCTATCTTGGCGGGTTGCTCGAGCATACACTGTCCCTCACGATCCTGGCCGAGCGGGTTGTCGAGCATTACAGCGGGATTGACCGGGATTTACTTTTGACCGGTGCGATTCTCCATGATATCGGTAAAATTAAAGAATTTGTATATGACCGGCGGATTGATTATTCTGATGAGGGGCGGCTGGTCAGCCATATTGTGATCGGGGTTGAGATGCTTCAGGAAAAAATCTCCGCGATTGAAGGATTTCCCGAAAAAACAGCCATGCTGCTTAAACATATGTTGATCAGTCATCACGGCAATCGGGAGTACGGTTCTCCTGAACCCCCAAAAACACTGGAAGCCGTTTTGTTGAACTATCTGGATGAGATCGATGCCAAAATAAACGGTATACGTGAATTTATGGAAAATCAGGCTGCGGATGAAGACTGGACTGGCTATCATAAACCCTTAGAGCGATTTTTTTACAAGGGAAGGATGTCAGAACAACCAGAGTAAAGCCTCCTGGCCCAAAGGGCTAAGCTTCGGTTAACCCCAAAGGGTTTTTTAAAAGTTCATCGGCTTAATGAAATTCCAAATAACAAATAACAAATAACAAACAAGCACCAAATCACAATGACCAAAACTATAAAACCCAAACAAGTACTTGGTTTGCCAGGTTTTGGTCATTGAATATTGAAATTTGAGATTTGTTTGATATTTGGTGCTTGGAATTTGTAATTTCAGGCAAACATGCGAAGGTTGGACCATCTATCCCTGACCTGACCCAAAGGATCAGGTTTTTCTAAACTTAATAATGAAAGTGCAAATGAATGTTTATTACCTTTGAAGGGATTGAGGGGGCGGGAAAAACCACCCAGATTCGTTATGTTGCCGATTATTTAACAGCAGAAGGCCATCAATGCATGATTACCAAGGAGCCGGGGGGCAGCGCTATCGGCAGGCGGATTCGGGCCATTCTTCTGGATCCGGCCAACCGTGATATTCACCCGCTCACCGAGCTATTATTATATGCCGCCGACCGCAATCAGCATATCCAGGAGATGATCCGTCCGGCCCTTTCACAAGGTAAGTCCGTGATTTGTGATCGTTTCCATGATTCAACGGTTGTCTACCAGGGATATGCAAGGAAACTGGATACAGGGTTGATCCATGAGTTGAACCGGCAGGTGATGGCCGATTTAATACCGGATATGACATTTATTCTTGACCTGGAGCCGAAAATCGGATTGCAGCGGGCCTGGCAGGAGGTCAACCAGGGTACCCGTACGGACCGGGAGACCCGGTTTGAAAGCGAGGACCTGTCATTTCATCAAAGGATAAGGGCCGGCTACCTGGAACTGGCCCGCCAGGACCCGGCGCGGTTTATCGTCATTGATTCAGCACAGGATGAGGATACCGTCAAAAAAGAAATTTTACAGGCGTTGACAGATAGGCTGGCCGCGCTTGAACAATGATAAGGGCGAATGAATGGACGAAACAATCCTGAATGCCATAGGAAATACCCCGTTAATTGAAATTCAGCGGTTGAATCCAAATCCGAACGTCCGCATTCTGGCAAAGATCGAATATCTGAATCCCGGCGGGTCAATCAAGGATCGGCCGGCCCTGTCAATGGTTGAGGCGGGCGAGCGTACCGGCGAATTAACCCCTGACAAAACCGTGATCGAAGCCACGAGCGGAAATACGGGCATCGGCCTGGCTATGGTCTGTTCAGTAAAGGGCTACAGGCTTTTGCTTGCCATGCCGGAATCGGTCAGCATTGAGCGCCGTAAGATTTTAAGCGCCAGGGGGGCTGAAATACTTTTGACCCCCGGGCATCTGGGAACAGACGGGGCCATAGAGGAGGCCTATCGTATGGCCCGGGAATATCCGGATAAATATTTTATGACGGATCAGTATAATAACGAGGCCAACTGGATGGCCCATTATACGGGAACGGCAGAGGAAATTATACGGCAGACCAACGGCGATATCGCGATCTTTGTCGCCACCATGGGCACCACCGGCACACTGATGGGGATTTCACGGCGGTTGAGGGAATATGATCCGGGCATAAAGATTATCGGCGTTGAGCCGTATTTCGGACACAAGCTGCAGGGGCTTAAGAACCTGAAAGAATCCTATCGGCCGGAGATATTTGAAAAAAAGTGGCTGGATGAAAAGGTTAACATTGAGGATGAGACCGCGTTTGAAATGACCCGGCGGCTGAGCCGGGAAGAGGGGTTGTTTGTCGGTATGAGCAGCGGTGCGGCCATGGCGATAGCGATCCAAAAAGCGGATGAGATGAGCCACGGCACCATTGTCACCATATTCCCGGACAGCGGTGAAAGGTATTTGAGTACGCCGGTGTTTGAGGTAAAGAAACGGGATGATATCCGGCTGTTTAACACCATGAGCCGGAAGGTTGAGCCCTTTGAACCATTGAAGGCCGGCCGGGTGTCTATCTATTCCTGCGGCCCCACGGCGGATTCGCGGATGAATATCGGCCAGTCCCGCCGGTATGTTTTTGCCGACCTCCTGTGCCGCTATCTTTCCTATCGGGGCTATGATGTGACCCATATCATGAATATCACTGACTATGACGACAAAACAATTAAGGGGTCGGAGGCGGCGGGCGAGGACTTGGCCGCATTCACCCGGCGATACATTGATCTGTTTAAGAAGGATTTGGAGGCTTTGCAGGTAAAACCGGCGGATGAATATCCAAAGGCCAGCGAGAATATTGACGAGATGGTTGAAATCACCGGCAGCCTTGTGGATAAGGGGGCGGCCTATGAAAAAATGCGCTGTGTATACTTTAACATCGCTGCCATGAATGATTACGGCAAACTCTCCGGCGTTGATTTAAACAAGATCAGGCTGGGGGCTACCGTGGATCTGGACGAATATGAAAAAAACAACCCGAAGGATTTTACCCTGTTAAAGCGGGTGCGGCTTTCTGATTTGAAGCGGGGCCTGTATGTGAAGACCAAATGGGGCAATGTCCGTCCTTCCTGGCACATCCAGTGTGCGGCCATGTCAATGAAGTATCTTGGGGAAACCTTTGATATCCATACCAGCAGCCGGGATCTATTGTTCCCGCATCATGAGAATGAAATGGCGATTGCCCGGGCGCTGACCGGGAAGCCTCTGGCCCGGTTCTGGCTTCATTGCGAGCGGGTTGGGCCGGCAGCGAATGAAGACGGTAGTGAAAAGCAGGCGTTTCCGACACTGGACAAGCTTTTTGACGAAGGATTTACTCCCCGGGAAATCAGGTCATGGCTGCTTTCCGGGCATTATCGCAAGCCCCTGACATTTGATCGTGGCCGGCTGGTCCAGGCACAAAATACATTAAATCGTCTGGATGCCTGTGTTCATGCGCTTCTAAACATTGATTCCGGCGAACATTATCCGGAAATCGACCAACTGGTTTACGACATCAGGCAGGGCTTTATCCATGCAATGGATGATGATCTCAATTTGCCTCACGCCATGGCGGCCATATTTAAAGCCATTCGACAGGTCAACCGGTTAATCGACAACCGTCGGCTGAACGCGGCGGATGCTGACAAAATACTTGAAAGCTTTAAAAATATCGATCAGGTGCTCCGTATATTTGATTTTACTTTCGCCGAAATGGATCCGGAGGTTCGCGATTTAATGGATAGGCGGGAAGCGGCTAGAAAACGGGGGGATTTTGAAGCGGCCGACCGGATTCGGGAAGAACTTCAATCAAGGGGCATCGAAGTGCACGATCAAAAAATTGAAGAGGGAGAATAATAAGGTGAAGCCGGTCTATTTTCCATTTACCTATACCTCCGGTGATATGATTAACCTCATCAACCAATATGTCGGTTCCTTTACCATATACCAGCCGGTTGCCGGCAATGCGCCCGGGCCGGTCGAACAGGCCGTATCCGCCGGTAAGATTGATGTGAGCGTTCCGGTTAAGGGCGATGAGGAAAAAATCATCGAGGCTGCCGCGAGGTCTAAGGACTGGGGCCTGGTGCATCAGGGGCACATGGATGCATTCAAGGCGATGTCCGGACAGGAGTTTTACAACGAAACATTTGTCGCTGAAATCCGGACTGAAATAGCGGGTCAAAAGTCCCCACCGCCGGAGGCGGAACCGATGTTGATGGCCCGTCTGTTTCTTTATCTTGCTCAGGAATTCGATATGAAGCAGACGGAGCTTGATATCGATTTAAAGGCCTCTGAATTTAATCGGGAAAAAATGTTGTCCGAGTTAAGGGGCGATACGGACTCCCGGCGGCCGACCGATGAACACTACGTTTTCGAAGACCTCGGCGAATATCAGACCGCCAACCGCATCCTGTCATGGCTGCGTCTGTCGGCGGCGGAAAAAGAGACGTGTCCCGTTTTTATTACCACGAGCCGGGCCGTATTCGAGCATGTTCTTGAATTCGTGCCACGGTCTGATATCGTTCAAATATTTGATCCGGTGCCGGCGGACCCAACTTTTCAGGCGGCATTTCAGAACTATTCGGCCGAGCTGATCAAGAGCAGCCATCCAGCCGACGTCGCCCCTCCATCTTTGGCTCCTTTTATGCCGGAAGAAGCCGGCATAATGTTGACCGTAGCCGTGCTGCCGGTCAAATCACCGGCGGACCTTCTCGACCGGTTGCTTTCCGAAAATTCGGATACGTCCCCATCTTCTGCTTCAAACGGCCATATGGTGGTCAATCTTTTAGAAGCAACCTCTCCGGCCGCGGGCCTGAACCGAGCCTTGCAGTAACTTTTATGGTAGATGCGATGTAGAGACGGGCTTTAGCCCGTCATTCGCAGAAGCGGTCGATGCAGCAAGCCGCGTCCAAAGGAAGGCTAAAGCCTTCCGCTACATTGATTGTACAAATCTCGATAAACCGATCAGGAATTGACGAATGCGCTTTGTTTATCCGCCCTACATGGCTAAGATTTTGATTTTTTTAACCTAATACCCAATACCCAAAACCTAATACCTTGAAGTTACTTAGAAGTTAAAAAAACATGAACAAGGCTTGACTCCCATAATTAATTGGTATATGAAAATTTTCTTTATCATTGTTTATTAGCCAGATATTTGTATAAAACCAGACTTTTTTCTCAAATCAATCAATTGATGAAAGGAGATTTGAAAAATGGCGTTTAATCCCACTGTTGATCCGGAGAAGTGTGAAGGGTGTGAAGAGTGTGTGGATGTCTGCCCAGTTGAAGTATTTGAAATGCAGGATGGAAAATCCGTTCCGGTAAACGCCGAGGAGTGCCTCGGCTGCGAGTCTTGTGTTGAAGTGTGTGAGTCCGGCGCGATTACGGTTGAAGAGATTTAGGCACCCTTTCACTCTAAGCTTCCCCGGCATTCCATAGATCGGGGAAGCTGCCTTTCCTTTATTATACTGAATCTGTTGGTAGCCGTTCATTTAAATTTTAATCAATATGGCCCTTTCTAAAAATTTCTCATTTCCTGATATGGCTGTTGTCAGTCAGTCGCTTGTAAGCCGATCCATCGCCGATGTTGCAGTAAATTTGGACCGAGCGCTTATCCCGGTTGCGGAAAAATTGGGTAAAGGCGGCGGTCAGACAGTGGCGGTAGCTGTGGGGAGCCGCAAAATAGACCGGTTGGATGAAATCGTTTTTCACTGTCTCCGTTTTTTTGAAAAAATTGGATTTCGCCCGTTTATCATTCCGGCCATGGGCAGTCACGGGGGGGCGACGCCTGAAGGACAGAAGCAGGTGCTTGCCGGTTACAAAATAACAGAGGCTGCCATGAGGGTTCCGGTTGTTGCCGATATGACTACCCGGGATGTGGGCGGTGACGGGACGGACCCGCCGTTATTTGTTTCACAAGCCGCGCTTGACGCCGATTATATTATGCCTATCAACCGGATCAAGCCGCATACCAAGTTCAGCAGTGACATTGAAAGCGGCCTCTGCAAAATGCTGACCATTGGCCTGGGGAAGGCGGATGGGGCGGCGGTCTTCCATCGGGCGGCCATTAAACAATCGTTTAGCATTATCGAGCATTCTGCAGCGCGATTATTGAAAAGATTAAATATATTGTTTGGGCTCGGCGTGCTTGAGGACGGTTACGGCCGTTTGGCGCAAATTGAGGCCGTATTCCCGGAAAATTTAATAGACAAGGAAAAACAGCTGCTCGTAAAGGCAAAGGCAATGATGGGGGCCATTCCCTTTGATCATGTGGATATCCTGATCATTGATCAAATCGGCAAAGATATATCCGGCATCGGAATGGATTCCAATGTTACCGGCAGGCACCGGGATATTGTGGGGGATTTTAACATTGCCCCTCATGTGAAGCGGATTTTTGTCCGGGATTTGTCTGCTGCTACGGACGGCAACGCCAACGGCATCGGTCTGGCCGATGTGACTACCCGCCGGCTGGTGGATAAAATTGACCGGAAGAAAACGTTTGTCAATGCCATTACCGCCGTATCTCCGGAAAAAGCGGCCATTCCCATGTATTTTGAAACCGATCGGGAGTGCCTTGCCGCGTGTGCGCAAACTACGGGTGTGGCGTCCGGGGGGGATTTAAGGATTGTCCGAATCTTAAATACCGCAACGCTTAAATATATTCAGGCTTCAAAACCCCTTGAATCGGAGATTCAATCTAACCCCAAGCTTTCTCAGGTTAGCGACTGGGAGCCTTTTGTATTTGATGCGGCAGGAAATCTCATGGATTTTGTTCCCCAATGAATGAATCCCGCCATGTTTATGTAGAGACGCCGATCGGTCCGGTTGCCATTTGGTATCAACTATATCCGTTTAGATTGCTTTCCATAGATTTAACGGGAAGCAGCGACAACCCATCAGGACAGGGCGGTGCCCTGAATGCGGGCGACGGTGGTTTGCAAGCGGTTGCCGGCTTGATCCGGAGTTACTTTGAGCACCGGCCGATTGACGTGCCCTGGTCGTTTCTTGCCATGGATCATCTTACCCTGCTTCAGCAGCAGGTGCTTTACGAAACCGCTCAAATCCCCTATGGAGCTCTGAAAACTTATAAACGGGTAGCCGAAGCCATTGGTCGACCCCGCGCCTATCGGTTCGTTGGCTCGGCCCTTGGCAAAAACCCATTTCCCCTCATCATTCCGTGTCATAGGGTGATCCGTAATAACGGGTGCATCGGCGACTTCACCGCCGGTCCGGAGATCAAGCAATGGCTGATTGATTTTGAATCAGCAAAGCCATCATGCTTGCAATTGTAATATTTTCATGCTAAGAATTGCTATATGAAACAGTATGTTATTAATAAGCTGCGGCCGGAAGGCTATATAAAACCCAAATCCTATCTTGAATCGCTATACGATCCGGCTGAGCTGGAGAATATTTTTTGGGTATTGGGTGTTTGATGTTGGGTGGGATGCTGAAAATTATACCCCTGGGCGGTCTTGGGGAAATCGGCCTGAACATGATGGTGTTTGAATCTGAAGACACACTGGTGGTGGTTGATGCAGGTCTTATGTTTCCCGAGGATTATATGCTGGGCGTCGACTATGTGATACCGGATATGGACTATATCCGTGAAAACCGAGAGCGCGTGGCTGGAATTATTATTACCCATGCCCATGAAGACCATACCGGCGCGGTGCCTTACCTGCTACGGGATGTCAATGTGCCGGTGTATGCCACGCCATTTACTCTGGGCATGATCCGGCATAAGCTCGAAGAACACGAATTGCTGGAAACCGCAACACTCCTTCCCATCGCTCCGGATCGCAAACTGCGGCTGCCGCCGTTTGAGTTTGAGTTTATCCGGGTCAACCACAGCGTGGTCGACGGCGTAGGGTTTGCGCTCTCCACACCGGCGGGCCTGATTGTGCATACCGGGGACTTTAAGCTGTCCGAGTCCACGATCCCGGGGATGATGACGGATATCAACAAGTTCGCCCGGCTCGGGGACCGGGGAATTCTTGCCCTGTTATCGGATTCGACCAATGTGGAGCGGCAGGGACACACCATATCGGATGAACGGGTCGGCGAAACCCTGGGACGGATTATCGCCGGAAGCGGCGGCCGTGTCATAATCGCGTTGTTTGCCTCAAACATTGCCCGGATACAGCAGGTTGTAGATATCCTTAAAAACAGTCAGCGCAAACTTATGTTTAATGGCAGGAGCATCGAACTGAGCGCCGGCATCGCCAAGGACCTGAACATGCTTCACATACCGGAAGGGATGGAAATCGAAATCGGCCAAATCGATAGCTTTGCCCCGGAGGATCTGGTGATCCTGACGACCGGCAGCCAGGGGGAGCCTATGTCGGCATTAACGCGTATGTCTGCAGGGATGCACAAGCAGATCAAGATTGAAAAAGGGGATACGGTTGTTTTGTCCTCAAAATTTATTCCGGGCAATGAAAAGGCGATCGCCAAGATCATCAACAATCTGTTTCGAAAAGGGGCGGAGGTTATCTATGAGACCATATCGGAAATTCATGTTTCCGGTCATGCGTTCCGGGAGGAACTGAAAATGATGATCAATATGACCATGCCCGATTATTTTATTCCGATTCATGGGGAATACCGCCACCTGTATCATCATGCAAGGCTTGCCGAGGAATGCGGAATCCCGGAGCAAAACGTGCTGCTTGCGGAAAACGGCCAGATTATCTGTTTTGATGAGTCCGGCGGCCGGATTTCAGGTGAAGTGGCTACCAGTAGGGTCCTCGTGGATGGAAAGGGCGTGGGGGATGTGGGCCGCTCTGTTTTAAAAGAGCGGCGGATGCTTTCGGAAAAGGGCCTGGTTGTGGTCATTGTCGTGCTTGATGAGACCACCGGTTTTGTCATACACGGTCCTGAACTCGTATCCAAGGGATTTGTGTTCGAAAGTGAAACCGGCCACATTCTGGAGGATGCCAAATGTATTGTACTTGAGGTCATCGATGATATGATCGCCGCAGGGCCTCCGGATTGTTCCGGGTTTTTGAAAAAACGCCTGCCCCAGGCGCTTCGGGAATACTTTAATTTTACAATGAAACGAAAACCGATGATTGTACCAGTGATATTGGCGGTTTAGCCTTGTGCAATATAGTGCTAAAATCAAAGCGATCGTGGCCGAGGTTAACTATATTAAAATCGAAACCTCAAATCCTAAATAACAAATAACAAACAATACCCAAATTCCAAGCACCAAAATTTAAAGCAACAAGGCTATTGGGGCTAAGGGGTTTGTTTAGAAAATTGGAATTTGGTTTTTGGAATTTATTTGGAATTTGGAAATTGAAATTTGGAATTTACTGCCGCTTCATGTAAGGTCAGTTGTTATTTTTAATAAGGACATGATGGAAGCCATCACGATAAAAATTGCTGCTCATAGAGGCGAAGTCTTTTGAAGTCCATGCGAAACGAAATCTTGGGAATCTTCTTGTTTTTTCTGGTGATATTTACGCTGATCAGCCTGCTGACGTATAGCCCGGTGGACCCTTCGGTTCATCATGTGGGGACAAGCGGAGCGGCTCATAATTTTTTCGGTTTAATCGGTGCCTATCTTTCAGGGATATTGATCGGGCTTTTTGGATTAGGGGCATTCTGGATACCGGTTTTGCTGCTGCTTGCTTCCATACAGTTTTTTAAAGACCGTTCGGCAAAATCTCTAATGCTGATTGCCGGCGGCGGGTTGATACTGGTTGTTGTGACAGGCGGACTTTTTGCCATATACGGCGATTCATATGAGATGTTCGGCAGGACCTACACCGCCGGCGGCATGATCGGTCATCCTTTAAGGACGCTGCTGCTGACATACTCCAATACCACCGGCGGGACCGTCATACTGCTGGTTTTTTTTATTATCGGATTTATCCTGACAACCGGCGTCTCATTTCTTGCGATTTTGAAAAACTGCGGAAAAATTGCAGTAATGGTGTTAAACCGGCTTAAATGTTTTATTGCAGATTTCAAGGAATGGAGAAAAGAAAGAAAGAAAAAAAAGCTTTCCCGGACTAAGACGAAAAAGGGGGCGACAAAAAAGAAATCCTCGCCCAAAAAGCCGCCGCAAAAAGCTGCGCAGGCGGGCGATATAACAATCAAAGAAGCGGAGTGGATCAGGCAAAACAAACCGCCCGTGTCGAAACCGAAACAACAGGTATTTGAATCCATGCGGTTTAGCGAAGGTTTCCAGCTGCCGCCGGTTGAGTTTTTGAAGGATTCGGAGGTTGTGGTCGACTCGGTAGACCACGAGCACTTGCGGGAAATGTCGCATTTACTGGAACAGAAGCTAGATGATTTCGGGGTCAAGGGTAAAGTGGTGACCGTCGCTCCAGGCCCTGTCATTACCCGATTTGAGTTTGAGCCCGCGCCCGGGATTAAAATCAACAAAGTCGTCAGTCTTTCCGATGACTTGGCTTTGGCGCTCAAAGCCATGAGCATCCGCATTATTGCGCCCATCCCCGGAAAGGCGGTGATCGGGATTGAAGTTCCGAATGCCAGACGGGAACTGGTTGTGATCAAAGATATTGTATCATCCCCGGAGTTTGAAAAGTCGAAATCAAAGCTACCCCTGGGATTGGGTAAGGATATTGTTGGCAGCCCGGTGGTGACGGATCTTCAAACCATGCCGCATTTGTTGATCGCCGGGGCTACGGGAACCGGAAAAAGCGTGGCCTTAAATACCATGATCTGCAGCCTCTTGTATAAAACTACGCCCGACGATGTTAAATTTATCATGATTGATCCAAAGCGGATTGAGCTGTCGGCGTATAATGATATTCCCCACATGATAACGCCGGTGGTCACAGACATGAAAAAGGCCACCAACGCCCTTTTCTGGGCGGTAAAGGAAATGGAGCGCCGCTATCAACTGCTGTCCGAGAATAAAGTCCGGAATATCAACCAGTACAACCGAAAGATAAAAAATACGCCATCCGAACCCGCTACACCGGAGGAGCCGCCCCCGAAAAAACTGCCGTATATCGTGGTTATCATTGATGAGCTGGCCGATTTGATGATGGTTTCATCAAGGGATGTGGAGGTGGCGCTGACCCGGCTGGCACAAATGGCCAGAGCCGCAGGCATTCACCTGATACTGGCTACCCAGCGGCCGTCGGTTGATGTTTTAACCGGCGTGATCAAGGCCAATTTTCCCACGCGGCTCTCCTTTCAGGTATCCTCCAAAACGGATTCGCGGACGATTATCGACGCAAACGGCGCTGAAGCCTTAGTTGGAAACGGAGATATGCTATTTCTGCCGCCGGGGACAGCCAAGCTTCAACGGATTCACGGTGCCTATATCTCCGAGGAGGAGGCCTCAAATATCATCGAACACCTAAAGAATCAGAAGGCGCCGGATTACAATGAGGAAGTGCTTGAGAAGCAGACCTCGGAAAAAGATGGGTCTGAGGAAAAGGATTATGACGAGCGCTATGACGAGGCAGTCGCCCTTGTTGCAAAGACGGGTCAGGCATCTATCTCCATGATTCAGCGGCACCTGAGAATCGGATACAACCGGGCCGCCCGAATTATCGAAGTGATGGAGCAGGAAGGTGTAGTTGGGCCGTCTGATGGCGTTAAGCCAAGGGAGGTGCTGGTTAGAAACTACGAGGAGATGTAGTAATTATAGGCGCAAGGGGAAAGGGGAAAGGTATAAGGTACAAGGTATAAGGTGTAAGGTTCAGAGTTTACAGTTCACAGTTCACGGTTCATGGCTCCTGGCTATTTAACGAAATTTGTATAACCATGTAGCGGAAGGCTTTAGCCTTCCAAAGTGTTTAACAATATATAATATTATTCCAGTATGTTGTCTCACTGTCATTCCGAGGAGCGCCAGCGACGAGGAATCTTTAAGCAGAAGATTTCTCGCTATCGCTCGAAATGACAAAACCGGATGAATCGCCTCAGTGCCTTCAAACATGCAATATAGGTTACTGCAAGGCTCTGCCCTGGACCTCGGCCCGGGGGTCACTTCCAAGGATAAGGGTTAATGGTAGACAACTCATTGATTGACTCGACAAAGGGATTTCTCGACAAAGAAGAGGGCCGCCGGCTTTACGAGGTGGCCCTTATTGCCAGCCGGATGGGGCCGTGCCTTGAGGTCGGCAGCTACTGCGGTAAATCCGCCCTTTATTTGGGAGGCGCTTGCCGGGAAAACAACGGCATCCTTTTTTCAATCGATCACCATCGCGGCTCCGAGGAGCAGCAGGCCGGGGAAGGCTATTTCGATCCGGATACCTATGATCCGCAAACCGCCATGATCGACACCCTGCCGATATTCAGGCAGACGCTGTCCAAGGCCGGGCTTGAAAACGTAGTGCTGCCGATTGTTGCCTGTTCCGAAGCTGCGGCCAGGTTCTGGTCGACCCCGTTAAGCCTGGTTTTTATCGACGGCGGCCACACGTACGAGGCGGCCGTAGGCGATTACACCGCCTGGGCGGGGCACATTATGGCCGGCGGCTATCTGTTGATCCATGATATTTTCAAGAACCCGGCGGAGGGGGGCCAGGCGCCGTATTATGTCTACCAGTTGGCCCTTGCATCGGGGCTTTTCAAGGAACTTCCCATGACCAAGACTTTAGGGGTTTTGCAGCGCAGACTGCCCAGTGAGCCTTTTACCTCCATTGAAAATTGACAGTCTCATAAAAAGTTGCAAAACCAATTTTATGTCATTCCGGCGAAAGCCGGAATCCAGTTAATTCAATAGGTTCTGGATGCCGGATCAAGTCCGGCATGACGAACGTCGACTTTTTACG
>JAGYOX010000210.1 GCA_018399235.1 Desulfobacterales bacterium
TGGGGTCGGGCGAAAATATGATATTAACAATAATGTACCCCTCATATGAGTGCTATATTGCACTTTTGGAGGCCAAAAGTGCAATATAGCTATGGCGAGAACAAAATTGCACTGTTTGCTATATCGATGGTTTTGGGGCCAAAAAGAGCGAAATAGACGCCGTAAGCACCTATGTTTGGAATTAAACAGTCAAAAAATGCAGCAAGTTAGCTTGGCCCGACCCCAATTCACAATTCACAGTTCGACCCCAATTCACAGTTTGAGGTAAAAGTTAAGTGCCATTCCCGGCTCCACCAAGAAGCCGGGAATGGCGCGCGGAAATACAATTTCAACAATTTCGGGTCGGACCAAATAACTAATTGATATCATAACAATAAGAGTACGATTACGAGCACGAGAACCGTCGCGCTGACGCGGGACTGAGCACGATTAAGTTCCTTGGAAGACCTTTTTCCCCCTAAAACAGCGGCACAACAAGGCTAATTCAGCCGGGGCAAAAGCCGCACGGTTGATTAATGCCGTTCTGCTAATAAAGAAACAATTGAATGCCGGGACCATGCCAATTTTTCCGCTACCAATGAAACAAGTATGGCGGCCCTGGATTTTTAATATGAAACAGGGATACGAAATGAATGAGAAAAAATTTGACGTCAGAAAACTGCACAAGCTCAATGACCCGGACAGGTTATTGGATATTCCGCCGGCATATATCTGGAGTCAACTAAATATCTCAAATCCGGATGTGCTGGCAGATATCGGGGCTGGTACGGGGTTTTTCAGCGTCCCTTTTTTGAGGCTGTCAAACGGGAAAAAGCTTTACGCCCTTGATACATCTGAGACCATGATTGAATACATGAAAACCCATGTTTGCCCTCAAAATCCCGGCATCGTGCCGCTCAAGATGGAAGAGAGCCGCGTGCCGCTGGATGATAATACCGCGGACCTGGTATTCATGATCAATCTGCATCATGAACTGGACAATCCGCCGGCGATACTGGCGGAATCCTGTAGAATCCTGAAAAATGCCGGTCAAATTTTTATTGTGGACTGGAAAAAAGAGGATATGGATGAAGGCCCGCCCAGGCATATCCGCTGGGAATCTGAACAGGTGAAAGAACAGATGAAGGCCTCGAATTTTAAAGATATTCGATTATTTGATGGTTTGCCGAAGCATTTTTTCCTGGTCGGGGAAAAGGCCGTATAGCGCTCAATTCGTAAAATCCGGGACCACCATATTCATTTTTTCCCTGCCGATGAAACAGGCGGTGTCCCTAAATTGTGCTGGCGGCAGTTCAAAGAACCAATAGCCGCTGCCGGTGTTCTGGCGGTCAGATTTAGAGTGTGGACGAAAGCTTTAAATTGCTGTAAAGCAATACTATGCCCAAGTTGACATGCATATTCTGCGGCGGCTCTGCCGAACTGCACGGCCGGTGAGCCAATGCCCGGGTTTCCTGCAGGGACTGCGGGATGGAGACCGGACCGGAGGAATATCGGGACCAGATCGAGAACTGGAAAGAAACCGTCTGTGAAATCACCTTCGGCCCATCAGCGCCGGTGGACTCTAAACGATAGCGATTGCCAATTTCATCGCATTTATTTGCCAACAGAGAGAAAACCGCAATGAAAAACAATGAAATCCAAACCATCAGGTCCGTCTTGAGCGCAAACATCGGTTGGTCATGGCCCGTGGTGCTGGTTAAGGCCCTGACCGGTAAAAACGCCGTATTTAAAAGGACCCGATGGTCGGAAAATAGCGGGGCGGAATCTGAATTTGTCAAGCGGCTTACCATCGCTCCTGCGCTTTATCATGAGATTGGCAGGAAAATTGGAAAAGACAATGCATACAAAGTCATGGAAGAATTGCTGGTCACTTTTGGCTGCAAGGAGCAGTGGGATCATCTGAATTCTTTGAATTTGGCTGAAAAAACCGGGATGGGGCGGCTCATGGCCTTTAATGATTTAATGGACCAGGTGGGCGCCCCGCGATTCAATCAGCGGGAATATGTGAAGCAGGATGACAATACCTGCCATTTTGTGATTACCCGGTGCGTGTTCAACGACTTCTATGCCGAGGCAGGGACCCCGGAGCTGGCGAAATTGTTTTGCGAGGTCGATCACAGGTTTTTCCCGGAAGCATTTCCTGATTTCAATTTTCACAGAGGCGGTTCAAAGGAAAACACCATTGCCTTTGGCAAGGATCATTGTGAGTTTGTGTTTGAAAAGCGGGCTGCGTAAGCAAGCTACTTATTTGGTGTCTGCGCGTCATCGACAGCCCAGGGACAAAGAGCCCTCATAATCTTCTCAATTCAGATACTTGCAAAAGGCCAAGGCTGATGAAAACCGGACGAACAAATCAGACGATCCCGGTTATCCTGCTGCTATTGATAATAATAAAGGAATGGGCACTGCCGGTTACTGGCGCATTGCAAAGGGCTGCTTGGTGCTGTGTTTTTCGGCAAGCTTTTCAAACATTCGGCCCAGCCCGGAGCCCATGGCATTAATGGAGGCAAGGTTTAGGTTTTCATCCGCGGCCTCGTCGAAATAGATATTAAGGCTTGAATCAAAATCCTCCTCCGGCAGCCAGTAGCAGATCATGATCGCCACCTTGGGCAGCACGTAAAACACCCGCGCGATGTCTGCATCCAGGTGCTCGACCGGCCGGCCGTTAAATACGTCTAACAAATCCACGAAAAGATCGTAATCATTGTCCGCGATCTGCTTCATGGGTTTTTCGCAGCGCTGATGAAACAAGCCGCTCCAGGCGCTGCCGCCCTTGAGCTCTCGAAAGGGGAGCCACTTGCCGGTGAGGTCCTTGCCGGCCCCCTGGGTGATATAGGTCAGCACCGGCACGGATACCCACGGGTTGGTGTGGATGTCCGCCGACAGGGTGCCGTCAGGGTATACGCTGAAATCCTTGCCCAGAACTTTCACCGTCAAGCGGCCGTATTGATATACGCCGCCCAGTTTTTCCGCCACTGCGGAAAGGTCCATTTCCCGGACTTTCTGCTTGAGGCGCGCCACATGGGCCTCGACTTTTTCTTCCGAAGTGCGCGGCTTTTCAGTCTCCTCGCCGGTTGCGTCTTCCTGTCCATATTGCTCGATTATGGATGCATCCAGCTTCGGACAGTCACTGAGCTTTTTCTTCCCCTTAAACACCTGGGCGGCAAAGGCCAAGCACGTCGGTTCATTGCACTGCCGGCAGTTGGATTTATCCAGCAGTTTTAGAATATCCATCGGGCTTTTGAGTTTCGTCATATTTGCTTGCTCCTTTCTTTGAATTGCTAAATATAATCATTCCTGTCGGAGATGCACCCCTTTTGGGCATTTGGAAGCAATGGAGTGGACCCCAATGTCAAGACAGTTTTTTAGTAAAAACAAGAT
>JAGYOX010000211.1 GCA_018399235.1 Desulfobacterales bacterium
TTCCAAGCGCCGGTTTAGGCGGGATTTTTCTTTTGTTAGGCGTTTTTCCTGGGTTTTTGCGTCCCGGACTTTCTGACGGTGCCGGTTCTGCATTTCGATGAGTTTAATGGTATCCGATGCAGAGGCGAAAAAGGTTGCCCGCCTGGCCGGTGACTCATCCAGTAGAAATATCGGTTTCTTCTGCTCCCCGAAATGGACGTCGAATATGCCGCCTTCTGTTTCTACCTGGGGCATTCGGAGAAAATCCTGGAGGTCATCCGGAACAGAGCCGCGCAGCCGATGGATGTCCCTTCCGTTTAGGGTATAGCTTACCGTCTGGTTTTTCCGTTTCCATTCCAGCATGTGCCCTTCATCGGTTTCGGCGATGATTCGGCATTCACGCTCGCCATGACGCACCATGAAATCCCCGGAAATGTTTCGGGCCAGTATTTGCAAGGCGGAGATGACAGCCGATTTCCCCGTATTATTGTCTCCCGTCAGTACAGTTAACCCCTCGGCCGGTTCAATCACCGTATGGGGGTGGGACATGAAATTAATAAGCTCAATCCGTCTGATCAAAAGGACCCCTCGCGATTAGGATATAAGGTTTCAGTGTTTGGTGTTCAGGGCATCGGCTGTTTTGCACATGGCCGAAACATTGGCTCTTCAGGATTCAGCCCCTGCATCCTCAGATTCAGGCGGTTTCCGGCCGAACAGCCGGGCGCCGATAATACTGATTTCATAAAGGATCATCAGGGGAATGGACATCATAACCTGGGTAACCACATCCGGTGGCGTCAAAATGGCGGATCCGACGAAAAACAGTAACAGGGCGTACTTGCGGTTTCGTTTCAGGAAATCAACCCCTACCAGTCCCAGTCTGGCCATAAACGTAATAACCAGCGGGAGCTCAAAAACAAATCCGAAGGCCAGCAGCAGTTTTGCTGAGAAACCTAAGTATTCCTTCATGGAGGGCAGGGGGCGCAGGGTTTCGGTGCCAAAGCCCAGAAGGAACTTGAACCCGTATGGGAAAACGATGAAGTAGCCGAAAAGCGCTCCGCCGACAAAAAACACCGAAGATATCAAAATGATGGGGAGCATCATCCGGCGTTCATTCCTATACAGACCCGGAGCAACGAACATCCAGAACTCATACATAATTACCGGAATAGCAATCAGGATGCCAACCAAAAGGGAGACTTTCAGGTAGGTAATAAAGGCTTCCGGGACACCTGTAAAAATCAGCGTATCCCCTTGCTCCATGACCTGCATTAACGGTCGGATCAGGATTCCGAAAAGTTTTTTCTTGAACAGATAGGCGATGACAAAGCCGATGGTAATGGCGATAAAGCAACGGACCAGCCGGCTGCGCAGTTCTTCCAGATGTTCGGTAAAGGGGAGCTTTTCATCTTCACGCATCAGTGTTGGCATCCCCTTCATTTTTCGCTTTTGGGTCGGTTTCTGATTCCGCCCCGCTTTTTTGCGGTTCGTTTTCAGCAGCCGCCTTATTATTTGAGCCGGGCGGCTGGGGGGCGCTGTCAGCAATGTCCTCGGATTTTGAAGATGAGTTCGCGGTTTTGTTCCAAGGGGAATTAATATTATCCCGTATATCGTTCAACGGTTTTTTAAACTCATTGACTTCGTTCTCGATATCCAGGGAATCCTTTATTTCCTGCGTGGCCTTTTTAAACTCGTTAAAGGCCCGGCCCAGGGAGCGGGCCAGATCCGGGAGTTTTTTCGGGCCGATGACAACCAGGGCGATGGCTAAAATTACCAGTAATTCGGGCATACTGGGAAACATGAATAGGTGGCTCCTTCTGAAATAATTTTGAGGATTTAGTGATCCCTGCAACCGGCGCCAAATAACTATTCAACGCGAATATGCGCTGTTATATGACCGGCTTCCGGGAAAATCAGCGCTTTGCATGCCAGCTTACAGGCGTTAATGCTGCCCGGCAGGCAAAAAACGGCTGTTTTTTCTATAATTCCAGCGGTAGCTCGGGAAACAATAGCAGCAGAATCAATGGTCTCAGCACTCAATTGGGTGAATAATGCTGAAAACGCCGTTAATTCCTTGCTAAACATGGGCCTTACCGCTTCGATGGTAACGTCTGAGGGGCTCAGGCCGGTGCCGCCGTTTATGAGCAAAAGATCCGGTTTCTGATTGTGGACAGCCCCTGATACGATTCTAGATATTTCGAATTTATCATCCCGGGCTATCTGATGCAAAACTACCGTGTGGCCTTCACGCTTCGCCTGCCGTTTCATCCAGTGGCCGCTTTTGTCCTCTGCCAGGGATCGTGTGGTGGATACCGTGAGGATGCCTACCCGCAGGTTTTTGGGCGCCCCCCGCTTATGGTCTTTATGTCCCATTTGACACCAAATCCACCCGATCAACGCCGTCGCATTCGGAAAGTCGAACATTGATGGCTTCATCAGGCCGGGTTTTGATATATTTGCCGGTATAATCGGCCTGTATGGGAAGTTCCCGATGTCCCCGGTCGATCAATACCGCCAGATCAATCCGTGAGGGCCGGCCAAAGTCAATCAGTGCATCCATGGCCGCCCGAATCGTTCTTCCGGTAAAAAGCACGTCATCGATCAAAACGATCGGTCTCTCATCCACAGAAAAGGAAATATCGGTTTTCCTTACAACTGGCTGCTGGCTGATGCGAGTCCAGTCATCCCGATACAGATTGATATCTATATCTCCGGTAGGGATATCAACGGATTCAACCTCCTGTAGTTTGGCCTGGATGCGCCGGGCAAGAAAAACCCCGCGCCTATGAATACCGATGAGCGCCAGTTTATCGATATTTTTACTGTTTTCAAGGAGTTCATAGGTTATTCGGGTAATAATCCGTTCGATATCCGCGGCTTCAAGCAGTACTTGGCTTTTGCTCATAGACCATTCCTTGAATTTCAGACGTATTAATTAAGTAACCCTTAAATTGAGCCATAGAATATAACAGCCAAAGAAGCAAGATCAAGCTTTATCAAAAGTTTCAAAGCGCTGTTGTTATGATCCGGCTTTAGTGTCGGCATTTCTTGATTTTCATAGAATTTTCTCCTATAGCAGTGTCATTAATGCCGTCCGTGGCGATGAATGGAAGAAGTGAAAGGCACTGAGGCACTGAGGTCCTGAGGCACTAAGGCACTGAGGTCCTAAGGCACTGAGGCACTGAGGTCCTAAGGCACTGAGGGGAAAAATGTAAATAATAGGGTTCAGGTGTCAGGTTTCAGGAAAAAAGTTAAGTCTATCCTGACACCTGAACACTGAAACCTTGACCTAATACCCTAAACCCTAAACCTTAAACCTTAAACCTTAAACCGTTAAGTTACTCAGAAGTGTTCCCCCCGGGGCCAAAGGCCAAGGCC
>JAGYOX010000212.1 GCA_018399235.1 Desulfobacterales bacterium
AGAGAAAAGGAAATGCTGGAGGAAATGGAAAAGAAAGAAGAAAAACAGGAAGCAATAAAAGACAAGATAAGGAACGACGCCGAAGAGGAAATGCAAACGCCAGAACGTCCTTGTACAGCTCAACAACCTCGTCCAGCGGGAACGCCTGCTTGTCGATCCGCAGCAACGTTGCGTGTGAGTGCTGGCTAAAATGGTGCTGACATAGGCCGATTGACTTTGCCGGGCGCTCGCATCCCGGCCACCAGCACTGGCCTTGGTTGCAGGTTTTACCGGCGTGCTTGGGGTTCTTCGTTATTGTCACGTCCTTGAGCCGCTCGTGGGCTTCTGCGTCTAACGCTTGTATTTCTTCAATCCCCATTATCCAACCTTTCCAGCATCCGGTTGATGCTTTCTTTCTGCCATTTCAGCATTTCGTGGAGTTGTTGGATATCCCTTCTGCCCTGTGGGTGGTGGCGAAGGGCTTCTAAGTGTTGCTCGATTTTGGCTTTTTCGTGCGTGAGGTCAGAGTGCATGGTTAAGAATTCCATATGATTAAATCGTTCAGGTCATAAAAAACCGGGATACCGCGCTCTTTGGCAAACACGATCTCCGCAAACGTTCCCTTGCTTGACTCGTATCCAGGCAAAACCAACATGCAGTCGGAGACTTCGAGCCACGCCAGGGAATAATTGTAAAATTCTTTAACCGTAAGTTCATCATCAGGTCGGCGCAGAATGAAGTCCTTGTCATGCCAAGGAACGAACGGGGCGTAACCGAGACTGAAAAGTTTTGCGCCCATTTCTTCGCCCCTGCCGATGTTTTTGAGGACATCCAGAACATTGTCGGCTGAGTAACAGCCAGCGATATAAACGCGGATCATGCGAAAAGCTCCTGTTGTTTATTGGTTTCTGGCAATATGGCGGCGGATACATTTTTAACGGCTTGGTTATAATAAGATGTTTTTAATTCAATCCCGACACCTTTCCTTCCATTCAAAACTGCGCCATAAACCTCAGAGCCAACCCCCATGAATGGCGTTAAGACAGCTTCGCCAGGGTTAGACCAAAGCACCAAGCACCTTTCAATGACATCAAGTTGTAGCGGGTGAACGTGCTTTTCATCTTCTTGTTCTCTGGCTTCCTTGTACGGCAGTACTCTATCAATCCGCACATCATCCCAAAACGCTGAGGCATATTGCCGCCATATCCAATGAGAATACCTGTTCTCAGTTTGTTTGCCAGTATAGTTGCGGTAGTGCAAAAGCTCTTTCGGAATTTCACGCGACCCGGCGTAACTGTCCAGCCCGGTCGGGTGGGCAATCGGTACGGGATTATCCCCTTTTTTGCGAAACACAAGCAGATAGTCAGCAGATGCGACAGAGCATCTTGAAGAATCATCAACGATAGTTTTGTGCGCTAAGTTTTTGGCCATTGTTCGGTTGCGGACTCCAAGAGGTTCTTTCCATACTGAATACCGGGCGATATAATTAAATCCGAATTTTTCATGCAGCCGGATAATGTCGCCTGGAAAATCCACGAGGTAATCTTTTCCACTGTTGCCGGACGGAACATCCATGCAATGAACACAAGTCATGCGCCCCGGCATGGTTAGCCGATAAATCTCTTTTACAAAATATTCGTAATGTTCGAAAAACTCAGTATAGTCTTTGCAATTTGAAAGGTCACGCTCCGATGAGCTGTAGTGATAAAGCCCACCAAAAGGCGGTGAATAAATGCTAAGATGTATCTTGTTCTCTGGTAGCGTTGGCATAACTTCCATGGCGTCAGCATTGTATATGGCGTATTGATCAGTTATTTCTTGGTTGATTACAGCCATTGCGGAACCTCCTCTTGTTTTTTGTGATGGTCTTTTCGCTCTATTTTTATAGAATCATTCATATATTTGACAAGCTGTGTAAACATTTCATCGGCATATTCTGCTTTTCTTTGTAGGTTGCTCAAGACTGATTGCATCCCTGGAGTGGTTACAATATCAACTCTGACCGGATTCTTTTGCCCGAACCTCCACAACCTCCTGACTGCCTGATAATATTGCTCGTATGAATGGGAAGGGAAAAAAGTCATGTGCGAACAGTGTTGCCAGTTCAATCCGAACCCGGCGATCTTCGGCTTTGTTACAAGCGCCCTGATGTTGCCTTTTGAAAAGTCGGTTAATCGGTCCTCTTTTTGTTCATCGGTATGTTTGCCTGCCACCTGAACAGCTCCCGGTATTAATTTTTCTAACATGTCGCCTTCATCATTTAAGTGACACCAAATCACAACAGGCCGATCATGGGTTGCTATCTCGGCGGTTTTCTCGCATCGCTCCTGCAGGGTCATCCGCAATTCTTCCCGCTGTTCTTTCAGGCCGTGCGCTTCTTCAACAAACAACTTGCCGGGGTGTGGCCTGGTGTTTTTGATTTCGTGTTGTGACTCGACAAGTGCCGGCAGCATAAACGGGCCATCGTCAAAGCCAAGATCAGACGGCTTGCGAAGCGCACGGGCCCATGATGACACCCATTGCCAGAAGGCGGTTTCGGCGTGTTTTTTGAAGCGCCATTGAGTCTGTTTTCCGTAATGACGGTTGACGCTTGAGTTGTTTTGATCATTTTTAAAAAAGAAGTTAAGCATGTCCATATACCCCATTTCGCCGAGGGCTTCGCTGGACGTGCCAAGTTCGATATAATCATTTGGGGCCGCGGTTGCGGTACAAAGCAATCGGTAAGACAATTTGCGCATAAAATAAGTTATTGCTGTTTTCCGTGTACCATCGAAATTTTTAAGCACACTGGATTCATCGCAAACAACTCCAATAAAATCGTTTGAATTGAAATAGTGGAGTCGCTCATAATTGGTCACAACGATTTTGTCGGAGAATTTGCCATCGCGTGATTGTTCGCACTCAATGCCAAATTTTTTGCCTTCATCTACAACCTGAGAAGATACGGCTAAAGGGGTAAGTATTAAGATTGGTTTATTTGTTTGCTCAACTATATTTTGCGCCCATACAAGGTATTGCAAGGTTTTACCTAATCCACAATCTTCAAACAAAGCAGCTCGGCCTTTTCGTATTGCGTATTCAGTCATTGCCTTTTGAAAATCAAAAAGAAAGCTGGGCATGAATGTCGGCTCAAAACCCTTCATTGGCGATGTATGCCTTTTGTTCTCAATAAACTGCTGATATTCCATCAATCCAACCTTTCTTTAAAGCCGCCTGCCGCCCCGCAGCATGGGTGGCCCCCGCCATGCGGAGCATCTTGGGTTCCGGGGCCGGCGGTAGGCCCGTGTGAGGAGGTTGCGGGGCGGTGGTGTATCATCCGATTAATTTTTCTAAACTGATTCCAAAAGCCCTATGATAAGCCCGTA
>JAGYOX010000213.1 GCA_018399235.1 Desulfobacterales bacterium
TCAAAATCGACTTTTTACGAGACTGTCAAGATTATATTGACGGTTAATTTTTTGCTGTTTATCAAAAATTTTATGAATATACCATCTAAAATAATTTTAAAGCGGACTTCCATATGATAAGAGAGCAAGGACTTATCCTTTCATGCGATACACTAATGCATAAATATGGAATGTCAACATGGAACTCGACTTCATCAAAGATATGTTTAACAACATTGCGCCACGGTATGATCTTCTAAATCGACTGTTAAGCTTAAGGCGTGATATATACTGGCGCCGGGAGATGGTTAAGGCGTTAAGACTCTCAAACGGCGGGAGGGTTCTTGACGTGGCGTGTGGCACGGGGGATGTGATGGTTGAATTGATCCGCCAGAAAAAAGCAGGAAAGCATTTGATCGGGATCGACTTTGCCCCTGAGATGTTAAGACTCGCTCGCCAGAAGCTATACCCCCTTCCTGAAAGTGACAAAACGTTCCTGGTTGCCGGAAACGGCCTGGCCATGCCGTTTTTACCTGAATCCTTTGATGCGATAACAATTGCCTTTGGCATAAGAAATATCATAGACCGGAAAATGGCTTTACAGATATTTTACGAGCATCTTACACCCGGCGGAAGTTTGGCGGTCCTGGAATTGTCCACCCCCAGGCAGCGAATTCTCAAATTTTTATATTTCACCTACTTTGAACGGATACTTCCGGCTATCGGCGGGTTTTTATCGAGCAACCGAATGGCTTACCATTATCTGCCGGCCTCCGTCATTCGATATCCGGAACCGGAAAAGTTTGCCGGTTTCATGCATTCCGTCGGATTTAAAGATATCCGGTGGTGCCGGTTGACACTGGGGCTGGCAACACTGCATATTGGGATAAAACCGAAACTAAAACAGCGCTAACGCTGTTCTACAGCCTCTGCATATAATACAGGCAGTACACAATTTAATCTACTGACACCCCCATACAGTTTGATCAAATGCGCCCGTTGCCGTCTTTAACCATAGGATTTTGTTTTTTTTATTGACACTATTGGCCTGCCTCTTTATCCATTAATACATTGGCCTATTACCGGTTATACCCGTTTATGCAGATCCGGAGGATTTAAATGAGCACTTTAGTTTTAGCAGTCCTGATGATGGTAGGGTTTATAGTGGCCTATCACACCTACGGTCGGTTTCTCGGGAAAAAAATTTTTCGGCTGACCGCTGAGAATATTTGCCCCTCTCATGCACTCAAAGACGATATAGATTTTGTTCCTACCAACAAACATATTCTTTTCGGCCATCATTTCACCTCAATTGCCGGATTGGGGCCGATTGTCGGGCCCGCCGTGGCAATCATCTGGGGATGGGTGCCGGCTGTTTTGTGGATTTTTTTCGGATCCATCCTGATCGGGGCGGTCCATGACTTCGGGGCTCTGGTGGTATCACTTCGCCACAACGGCAGATCCATTGGTGACATTTCCGCCGACATTATCAATCATCGCGTCCAAACTTTATTTCTGCTTATTATCTTTTTCCTGTTGTTGATAGTTATCGCCGTTTTTGCCCTGGTTATTGCCATTTTATTTAAAATGTACCCCCAGGCCGTCATCCCGGTCTGGATTGAAGTGCCGATCGCCATATGGCTTGGCCATATGATATACAAAAAACAATATAGCCATGTAATAATGGGGATCATAGCGGTTGCTTTAATGTATCTATTCGTTATTGTCGGTACCTACCTACCCGTTGATTTAGGAAAACTGGGGTTTTCCGACAAGCAGGTGCTCATCGCATGGATGCTCATACTATTCGTCTATTCCTATATTGCCTCTACTCTCCCGGTTCAAAAACTACTCCAGCCAAGGGACTATATTAACTCCCATCAGCTCTATATCGCATTTGCGCTTTTGGGCCTGGGGCTGGTTATTGCCAGACCCGAAATCGTGGCCCCAGCTTATGACCCTGGGCCTGCAGATGCCCCTCCGATATGGCCGTTTCTTTTTGTAGTCATCGCCTGCGGAGCGATTTCCGGATTTCATTCGCTGGTCAGCTCCGGTACATCGGCCAAACAATGCTACTCGGAAAATGATGCCCGGTTTGTAAGCTATGGCTCAATGCTCATGGAAGGCGCCCTGGCCACCCTGGTCATTGCGGCTGTCGCAGGGGGCATCGGCCTTGGATTGACAACGGCTACCGGTGAGATGTTGACCGGACAGGCGGCCTTTACCCACCATTATGCGTCCTGGGCTGCGGCCCAAGGGCTGGGAGCAAAAATCGGTGCGTTTGTCCAGGGCTCGGCCAACATGATTGCCTACTGCGGGATCCCTAAAAATATAACGATGACCATTATGGGGGTTTTTATCGTTTCGTTTGCCGCTACCACACTGGATACCGCCACCCGGCTGCAGCGTTATATCATTGCCGAACTGGCCGGCGCGTATAAATGTCTACCCCTTACCCGGCGGCATCCGGCGACGCTGATTGCCGTTCTGACAGCGTTTGCCCTTGCATTCTACAATGGCTCCGGGCAAGGTGCCATGATTCTATGGCCGCTGTTTGGAACCGTTAACCAGCTATTAGGCGGCATTGCCCTCCTGGTAATCACCGTATATCTGGCCAGAAAAGCGATTTCACCCCTCTATACGTTAATCCCTTTGATCTTCATGGTAGTCATGACCGGATGGGCCATGCTGCTCAATCTTAACGATTTTTTTAACAAAAATAACTGGTTATTGTTTATCATCGGCGCCATCGTCTTCTTATTGGAAATCTGGATGATAGTTGAGGCGCTTCTCTACGTTCGCCATAAAACGGGATAAAAGCTTTATGACTGTCAATATCCCTGAACCTAACATTATAGATAGACTCCTTAAACGTATGGGCAAATCCCGGGGCGTGATAATCCCGGAGGATGCCCATGAATACCATGGCAAGGAAAAACAAATCGTTTGCGAAAAAGAAAGCCTGTTGCTCAGCCTGCGACGATCCAGAAAACAGAATTTGCCGAAAGACCGGGCGGATATCTTCCTGCTCCAAAAAATATATCGGACCACCAAACATAATAAGTAATTGATTTATTATATAAAATCTACTCTCTTTTAAATAATATCAACCCTTAACAATCCCGTAAAAAGGGATTAATGCCGCCGCGCGGCATTTTTGCAGAAAGGAACGTTTGATTCGTACTCGTACTCGTAATCGGCTTTTATTTTTCGAGTACGAGCACGAGAACCGTCCCCCTGATATGGGACTGAGTACGATTAAGTTCCTTGGAAGTAACCCCCCCGGGCAAGGGCCACGGTCCGGGACCGAACCTATAAGTAACTTTTACTGCCGGGTAAAGG
>JAGYOX010000214.1 GCA_018399235.1 Desulfobacterales bacterium
TCAATTTCCCCAAAATAACATTCCCGGTTATGGGTGCAGATGGTGATGAAATAGGCGGCATTCCATCCGTAATCCCAATTTTGCAATCGGGCGGACGAGATGCGATATTTGTTTTTAAATTTTTCCATTATATCGTCACATCATCCGGTCATTGTCCAAACGCGATGCATTGCGTCTCTCCAATGCATTGCATCTCTACGCTGCCAGCGCCTCATTCAATTCATCGATAATATCATCCGTCTGGTCACCGAAGAGCTGCCACATTTTGCCTCTGCCGCCCAGGGCATCAAAGGGCGTGTAGTCCAGATCGTCCAGGGCCACATGAAAGCTGCCGGCCACATGGTCTTTGAGCATGCGCAGCCAGGCCATCTGCTCTTCGGTGAATTTTTCACCGGCGCCGCCATGCTTTTTAAATATCCAGTCCTTGAAATTTTTGTCCACGATGTGATTGTACGGTGTGAGCTGCCGGTCAATACCGGTAACTTTCCGGACCAGTGAAACCAGGGTCACCAGCTCACTCTTGGGGCTGCTTCCCCGGACCTCTTCCAGCTGGGCATAGGCTTCCCACACGTAATGCGGGGCCAGCATGGGTTTTTCCCGTTTCAGGATCTCGAGCACCTCCTTGATCATGGCAAAGGTCAGTTCCCGGCGGCGAAAGGGCTGATCGTAAAAGATGCTCAGGGCGATGATCTCATTCTTGTTGGCCTGGATATAGTCGCTGAAATCCCGGACCACGTCCCTGGCCTTTTCCGTGGAAAAGCTATCCCATTCGGCTTTGCGGAGTGTGTCCGGGTTGACCGTATCAATGATCTGCTCGTGAACTTTGCGCACATTTTCGATGTATTCGTTCAACTTGCCGGTAAAAGGTGACGCGGCCCGGCGCCGAAGGACATCCAATTCTTTTTGAACGGCTTTTTTGATTTCAACAGGCGCTTCACCCGGTTTTTCCCGCTCGATTTTTAATTGCATGTTTTCAACGGTATCCGGGTTGTAGGCATCCAGAAGGTCTTTGGCAGCATGGTTAATGGGTTTGCCACCGGAAAGTTTTTCAAACCCGCCTTTTTCTTCTTCGGTTAGTTGCTTTTGCAGGCGAATGAGGCGGTTGGCCAGAGACATGAACAGGTCTTCATCCTGCACGCCCATTGCCACGGCCCCCAGTAAATCTTTGAGCGGCACAGCGGGTTTTCGTTCCAGGGGCCGGGAATCGGTTTTTTTAGACTTGGTGGCGCCCACGGCATCCACAATCACAAAATGGGTCTTGGTGTGCCTGGCGGTGCGGGTCACCCGTTTTAAATCATCAAAATTGAGGGTCCGCGTCCCACGACCTTTCATCTGCTCAAAGTAGTTGATGCTTTTGACATCCCGCATGAACAGCAGCACCTCCAGCGGCTTGACGTCAGTGCCGGTGGCGATCATGTCCACAGTCACGGCAATCCGCGGCGCCCATGAATTGCGGAAGCGGGTCAGAACCGACTTGGGATCTTCATCCGCCTTGTAGGTTATCTTTTTGCAGAAATCATTACCTTCGGCAAATTCCTCCCGGATGATCTGGATAATATCATCCGCGTGGCTGTCGGTCTTGGCAAAGACCAGGGTTTTGGGTACTTCAAATTCACCCTTTTCATCAACGCGGTCCGGAAAAATAGTGGGCAGGGCCTCTTTATAGGCCCGAATGATGTGGCGTATCTGGCTCGGATTGACGACCTCTTTATCCAGTTTGCCGGGGGTGTATTCGTAATCTTCATCCAGTTGTTCCCAGCGTTTTTTTCTGGTCAGCTTTTCCCGCATATCAACATATTCCCTGGCCTTGATTGTAGCGCCGGCCCGAGTGATTTCCGTTTCAATGGTGAATACGTCATAGGGAACGTTCACACCGTCAACGACCGATTCTTCATAGCTGTATTCACTCACCACGTTTTCATTGAAAACCCAAAGGTGCGCTTGTCGGGCGTGGCGGTCAACCCCACCAGAAAGGCATCATAATAATCCAGCACCTGCTTCCACAGGTTGTAGATGGAGCGGTGGCACTCATCAATGATAATAAAATCAAACTGCTCGATGGGATTTTTCACCGTATATTCCACGGGCATGGGTTCTTTTTTCTGCCATTGCCAGGCAAATTCATTCGGGTTTTCAAGCTCCGCACTCTCTTCCAGTTCTTCGCCTTGCAAAATGGCGTAGAGCCGTTGAATGGTGGAGATGCAGACCTGGCTGTCCAAAGCGATATAGCTTGAACTTAGTCGCGGAACGTTATAGAGTTCGGTAAATTTCCGGTTATCGTCCGTGGGCTGATATTTCAGAAACTCCTGTTCGGCCTGTTCGCCCAGATTTCGGGTGTCCACCACAAACAGGATGCGCTTGGCATTGGCATGCTTCAGCAGGCGATACGCAAAGGTGCAGGCGGTAAAGGTTTTCCCGGAGCCGGTCGCCATTTGAATCAAGGCCTTTGGCCGGTTCTCTTTAAACGATGCCTCCAGGTTTCTGATGGCCCTGATCTGGGCGGGGCGCAATCCTTGCTCATCCAGGCCGGGCATTACTTGAAACCTTGCCCGCAGCGTTTCCGCTTGTCCTTGCGATTCGGCCAGTGTCTCCGGCTTGTGAAAATGAAATACCGGCCGTGATCGTGGTTTCGGATCTCGGTAATCGGTAAATCGGGTCAGTACGCCGGTGCTTTCATACACAAAAGAGAGCGGCTCCTCGTTGAGGTTGTATTTCAGGGTGGCTTTGGCATAAGACTCAGCCTGGTCTTCATGAGTGGTAAGGCGTTCGCCTTCTTCACTTCGTTTGGCTTCAATCACGTCGACGGGTTTTCGGTCCACAAACAGCACATAGTCGGCAGGGCCAATATCCGTCTGATATTCTCTGACCGCCACGCCTTTACCCGCGGACAGGTCCACGTTCACTTTTGACTGCACCACCCACCCGGCCGAAACCAGCATTGTATCAATCTCATCCCGTGCTTTTTGCTCTGGGTTTTGATTTGTCATTGACTGTTACGCTCAATTCTCTTGGTGCTGTGGGCACATAACGCCCGCAATAACCTGACGTCAATAGACGGACGCGACAGGGGCCTTCTATTGACGGTCAGGTTGATTGCGTTGTTCGCTAATTGCTTATCGGATGGCAATTTTTTTTCAAAAGGTCTATTCTCAATTAAATATGGTTCCCCTTGTTCAATATCATAAATAAGGTGTAAATATTCGTAAGCAACTCGCCATTCGGTATTTGTGTTTGTAATGATTGTTGCCGTTTTTTGATTCAATCGAATGATTTTTCCATTCACATCATTATTTTG
>JAGYOX010000215.1 GCA_018399235.1 Desulfobacterales bacterium
ACTTTTCGCCCGCACTTCCGGGCACGTTTCAGACAGATCTGCAAGGGAAGATCTACATTGAGCTGCAGGCTGGCGCAACCGCCGGCAACGCCGAAGTTATTGCCGATGCCATAGATAGTTTAGGCGCGTCTGCCACCGGGACCTATCAGATAGGGGCTGCCCTGGAGATTTTTGAGATTACTGATCCCTCGGAAGAATTTTCTTTTGCAATAGCTGACGGGTCAACACAGGTTGATGTTACGGTTCATGCCGGTGGATTGGTTAGCAGTGACTGGGTAGAGTTTTATACTTCATTTGGAAGATGGGTTGAAACTGGTACAAGTACGGCTTCCTTTCAGCTAACATCAGACGGTCAGGATGTTACCAGACATCTTGTCGCAGACGACCCCGGCGTGGCCACTGTTGACGTATATGAACAGTCTGATCTCGATCCTACGGATACGGTCCAAGTATCTTTCTATAATCCTTCTGACAAAGCCTATGGTATAAGCGTAGAAGCCTCACAGAGCAATATACTGCCGAGCACCGGTGCTACGGAATACAGTATCACCATTACGGCGGAGGTTTTTGATGTCAATAACAAGCCCGTCGGGGACGCCACGGTCAATTTCTCCTTGAGCAACACCACGGGCGGTGGAGAGTATCTGTCTCCGGCGATAGTAACAACCGATCCGGCCGGCATTGCGCAAACAACCTTTACCTCCGGCACCAAGGGGACCGGAAGTGAACCCAGTGATGCGGTTCTTGTCACCGCTACGGTTGCAACCCCGGCGCATCCAACAGATACGACAAGATCGGATTCCGTACCCATCGTGATCCGGGAGGATGCCGCCAATATATCCATTGGATATGCAACTGAAATCGACTCCACTGAGGATAATACCCAGTACCTGCTCCCTGTTTCCGTTTTGGTCGCGGACACCAACGGAAACCCGGTGGTTGGCAAACAGGTTTCTTTGAGCCTCAGGCCGTCAAGGTTTAAAACCGGTAAATGGGAAAAGGAGTTGGATGAATGGAAGGTCCAGAAGGATAATCCTTGCACAGACACAGAGACAGAAGATGATGAGCCTTATATCTTTGTCAATGAGGATCTAAACAACAATGCATTTCTTGATATAGATCCGCCTCTGGACGAGGACCAATTGGATGGCTATAATAACGGAGATCCGGACCTGCCAGCATATTTTGACGGGTATGATTCAGGTGACGAAGTGCCCGGATTAGACAATGGCATGCTTACGCCCGGCCAATCCAGCGCAGGTTCCATACCAGCTATTGTGGAAACCGATGAAAACGGGGTGGCAAGCTTTACCCTGAGGTATCAAAAGGAATATGCGGTATGGATTGAAGCGCAGATTACCGCATCCGCCACTGTATTCGGTACGGAGAACATCACCAGATCCAGGAAATGGCTGCCATACATGGAAAGTGAGGAGGAGACGATTGCCAAAACGTTTTCCGAATCTCCTTTTAATATACTCCCCTGTGGTGAGGTTCCATGATGTAGTTGTCGTTCATCGAACTCAACAAAGATCTGGTGGTTTAATTATAAAATTAATATAATTGTCAAACAGGGCGCCTGAAAATTTTCACGCGCCCTGTTTTTTTATCCGTACCTGCCAGTCTTTGACATTATGTCATTTAGGCGTTATAAATAAAATCTGAATTAAAAAAAAAGACCCTTGGATGGAAATATGACAACATTTTTAATCCTATTTTTGATAATAATTGCTTGGCTGGCCCTCCAGGTCTGGATACTGCCGCGCTTAGGGGTATCCACCTGAATGCGGGATGCCTGTCAGGTGCCGGGCAATGATCAGGAAAAGAAAAGGGAATAATTAGAGACGCGTTGTTGACGATAACTCATCAACCATTTGAAATATATAAGATTTCTCGCTGACGCTCGAAATGACAAGAGGCGAGGTTGTTTAGGGGCTGTGTGTATATATGGCAAAACCGACCAAGTTTGAGGAGATCAATGCCGCCCGTGAGGTTTTGGGCCTGCCCGAGGCGGCGACCATGGCGGAGATCAAACGGCGTTACCGGACGCTGATGAAGAAGTGGCATCCGGATACCGGTGACGCAGATCCATCCGAGTGTGAGGAGATGAGCCGGCGAATCGAAGCGGCGTACCGGGTGATCATGAATTACTGTAACAACTACCGGTATCGGTTTACCCGGGATGAGGTGGAGCAGTATGCGTCAGCCGATGAGTGGTGGATGAGACGGTTCGGCGCGGATCCGGTATGGAGTAAGTCATCAAGTAAAAAATAAAAAAAAGGGATTTAATTATGGCGCGTGGACTGAACAAGGCGATTCTTATCGGCCGGCTTGGAAAAGACCCGGAAATCCGCTACACGCAGGACGGCCGGGCGGTGGCCAATTTTACTGTTGCGACCAACGAGGAATGGAAGGACAAAAATACCGGGGAGAAAAAGGAGCGCACCGAGTGGCACCGGATTGTGGCGTTCGGCAAACTTGGTGAAATCTGCGGGGAGTATCTGGCCAAGGGCCGGCTGGTTTATCTGGAGGGGCGCCTCCAGACCCGGTCCTATGAACAGGACGGGGTGACTAAATACACCACGGAGATCGTGGCCAGTGATATGCAGATGCTTGAATCCAAGAATGCGGCCCAGTTTTCCAATAATGCGCCGCCGTCCGATAACGCCGGCGGGCCTTCAGATCCTCAGCCGCAATCCTCTCCAGGAAATGAGTTTGATGACGATATTCCTTTTTGAAGATTTCTCGTCGCTTATGCTCCTCGAAATGACAGCGGGAAAGCACTTGCTGCCTCGAATGACAGCGGGAAAGCCTTGCTACCTCGAAATGACAGCGGGGGAGCAACTTGAGTCCTCAAAATGAGAGAAGGGGCTGATCCCTGAATGACGGGGGGGGCGCTTTGCATTTCTCGAAATAATAGTGAGGGAGAGTATCCAGTTTAATGGCATGAGAGCCGGAAGGTTTGAGGACCATTTCAGAATTATGAGTGATCCTGATTTTTTTTATCCTCTAATTTTTCAGGTTCGTTATCGTCTTCGGATGTGGCTTTTTTAAAGTTTTTGATCCCTTTACCGATACCGGATCCGATCTCGGGCAATTTCCCTGCACCGAAGATAATAAGAACGATGATAAGAATAATAATGAGTTCCGACCATCCAGGAAACATATATCCATCCTCCGTTAAAGCACCCGCCTGTTTTTAGGGTGCCCATTCAATTCGATTAATTTTATTAATTTTAAGCCATCCGATGGGTTCTGTCAATTTATTCTAATTAATAA
>JAGYOX010000216.1 GCA_018399235.1 Desulfobacterales bacterium
TCCCCTTGGGGACGCCACCTTAATACAAGCTAAAGACGGGTTGGAAGACCAGCCGTTCTTTTTTATGTTAGGCAGCTTTGCCTTATCCGCCTTTATACCTGCATCAGATATATGGCCGGTTGAATGCCATATTGGGCGGGATGATAACTGTTTTCAATGGTCCGCACGGGTTTGCCGTTTTCATCAGTTTCATTTAAATCCAGCAATTTATCTGCTTTCAGTTGGTCTTCTGCATTTTTTTTGATCAGCAGCACCACAGGCATCGGGTACTCCTTGCTGGCCCCGCTTTGATAAACCAATCCGACTTCCCCGGTATTTAATTTAACCAGAGAGCCAACCGGATATACGCCCATCATGTTGATGAACCATTTAAGCAGTGTGGGATCAAAATCTTCTCCGCTTTTGGCAAGCATAAAGCCCAATGCCCGGTCAGGGGTTAAAGGGGTTGGCCGATAGATACGGGGGCTGGTCAGGGCATCGTAAACATCACAGATTTCGATGATCCTACCGAAGAGGCTGATTGGTTTTGACCAGTTGACCGATGGGTACCCGGACAGATCGTATTTTAAATGATGTTCAAACGGCGGGAGGATGATTTTGGCGATCAAGTCCCTATAAGCTTCCAGTTTAAGGATCTGGCGGACGCTGTTTAATGAATGCTGTTGAATTTTTTTGTATTCCTGCTCATCGAGTTGGCTCGCCTTGTTGAGGATTTCAATGGGGATGTCGATTTTTCCAAGGTCATGGAAGAGGCCGCAGATGCCGAGTCTTACCAGGGATTTTCGGGAGAGCCCGATGGTGTGACCCAGGCAGACGGAAGTAACCCCTACATTAACGGAGTGGGTGTAAGTATAGTCATCATAGTCTCGAATCGTGGCAAGGCCCAGGACTATGCTTTTATCCATAAAAACAAGATCCGTTATGTCCTGGACCACCCGGACGGCCTTGCGAACGCCGGCCCGATGATTGGCCTTTATCTTCTGAACCACTTCTTTCAGCGAATTATAGGCGTGACAATAGGCCTGGTAGGCGAGTTCGGCTTTCTGAGTAGCGAAGAGGTCCTGGCCCTTTGGTGCAGAAATAATTTCAACCCATTGAAACCGATCCTGTTCAAAATATTTCTGCAGCCATTCCAATGGATTTTCATGTTTCGGGGCTTCAATTAACAGGCGGGCAAATTGATAGGCCTGTGAAAAGTCGATATCAGACATTTTGGGATTAAACTTCAGGCCATACAAAGACAGGTTCTCAAAAAAATTAAGTATAGTAAAAATAGTCGCCGCTGTCTGCTGTTTTAGCAAAAGTTTTTCGCCTTGAATAAAAAGCCTCTCATGATGGGCCTCAATACTTAATTCAGAGCTCTCCTTGAACAGCTTTTGACTTATTTCGATAAACTGTTTAACCGCATTGACGGTCAATTGATTTTTGGCTTCATGAATTCTCGCGGTTTGAAGAAGACGATTGAAGAAAAGCACAAACGCTTCGTTGAGGGAGTCCAAATCATCGATTATTTCTTGGCTTTTTTTAGACGCCTTTACTTGCTCTTGCATTCAGTATCTCCTCGGCCTTGCGAACAGCCCGTCGAATAGGGGGCCAGATACTTTTTGATGCTTTTTTCAACAGGTTTTCTGTGTCCGGAGTATTTTTCATTATCAACCCTATGGCTGCTCCCAGCCGATGGGTGTTGCGCAGTCTGCCAATGTGCCATGGAGCAGCCAGTAACTGATGCGATAAGTATTTTTGCGCCATGTCTCCTTTACAGCTTCCCAATACCTGATACAGCAGAAGCAGGGATGCCCGATGGCGGTTTTTAAAATTGCTTTGGGCCAGGTAGTTCAGAATAATTTTTTCAATTTGCTGGTTGGGTTTTTGGACGAGAAATTTGAATACGATTTCTCGGATTTCCACGTTTCGGTCCTTGATGAACGGAAGCAGTTGATCATATAATGGCGGTGATTTGCGGCCAAGCCCCTGAACCGCTGTTTTGCGCAGGGAGGAATCGGTTGAACGGGTAGCTTCGGTAATAACCGGGATGACATCCGGGCTCGAAATGTATCCCATTACGAAAATTGCGATTTTTCTGACTGCTGGCGCATTGTTCCTGGCCAAATGAATTAATGGACGCTCGTCGTTTGATGCGTGATGCTTTATTACCCGAATGAGCATCGTGGTTAGCTTACTGTCTTTGATTCGGGAAAGCATTTGTCCGATACTGATTATAGACTCCGGCCGGAGCTGGTATAGCATCTTTTCCAGAGCCTCTCTTTTTTGATGATCCCCTGCTCTTATTTTGGGAAGGGCATCGTTCAATAATATGGAGAGCACTTGCGGACCGGAAACCGTCAAGAGAAAATCGTCTATGTGGGTCAATGCCCAAGTGCCTGATTTTTGGTAGGTTTGGCGAATCTGGTGGAATTGGTTTAAAAATTTTGCCGCATAAAGAAATTCCCCTTGGGTAACCGTTCTTTTAAAACTTTCTTTAATGATATCCAGCACTGTCGAAAAATCTTCGCTTTCCTGTTGTTCTTTTAATATTACCAGCAGGACATCAAAAACATCCTGATCAAAATCCCGGGATTCCTCTTCTTCAACCAACTGATAAATTTTCTTCATTTCTTGGGGCGAGATCTCAAGTACCTTTTGTTCATTTAATTCGTTAAGAATCTCTGAGGTCTCGTCTGTATAAACATCAGCGGCTATTGATTTTTCTATGGGCTTTTCATTTTGGTTGTCTGCTATTTTAAGACTTGTCAGGTCGAGCAGCTTGTCGTTTTTCCAGATAACATTAGTTGTTCTGTATTTGATATTAGGGAGTTCGGCTTCCCAGAGGCATGTGACAATATCACCTTTGCTCTCCTCTTCAAGCACCCCGTGGTTTTTCAAGATATCTAAAAATACGAGGATTTCCCTCTGTTTAATTCCTTCTGAAAATGAAAGCCATTTAAGACCATCGCGAAAACAAAGGTAGGCGGGATTATTCTGTAAATCAGGATTCTGGTACACCCTTTGCCCCTGAAACAGAATGCTCCCTTTGTCCATTTCCAGTACAAGTGCCCCGTAATTGAAGGTATAGTCGCTAAGATAATGATAAAGCTCGGCCACTGATCTTTGGGAGATGGAATGATTGATTGGATAAAATGCGGTGTTTTTGGCGGCTAGAATTAGCTTATCAACAACCGTTTTCGCCTCTTGCAGTTGCCTGTCATCCGACCAATCCAATGCTTTTGCATGCTGACTCATATAACAAGCTGAGAGGTTATAATGTTTTTTATCTCAATG
>JAGYOX010000217.1 GCA_018399235.1 Desulfobacterales bacterium
ATCTACCATAAAAGTTGCTTTTAGGCTCAGTCCCGGTCTCGGCCCGGGGGGTTACTTCCAAGTAACTCAATCGTACTCAGTCCCGCATAAGCGGAACGGTTCTCGTTCTCGTACTCGAAAAATTTAAAAGCCGATTACGAGAACGAGTACGAATCAAACGTTCCTTTAAAGACTAATCCTCTTCCTCTTTATCTTTATCGTTCGCCGCATAGCTCGGGCAGTCATGCTTGTCTTCGATATGGGGCTTGATATCAATGATCGGGGTGCCGTCAATCATGTCCGCCCGTCTGATTGTAATAATATTTTTATCAACATCAAGGACCTCCAGTATTGAGAGCCCGATCGGGTTTGGCCGATAGGGGGAGCAAATGCTGAAAACCCCCATGTTCTGTCCTCTGTGCGGCGGATTTTGCGTCAACAGGTTCGGATTAAATTTTGAGCTCTTGTGAAAATGAAAAAGGACAACAATTTTCTGTCCAGGCTTAATATCCTTTAACCCATTGGTATAGATCTCATCGAGCACAATCCGTCCTTTAACGTCAGATACACTCCAATGCCTGGGAACACCTGACGCCTCCGTGTGAAAAATACCAATGGGCTCAAATTGTATCGTCATGTCTTTTCCTTACCTTTTCTCAAGTTTTGCTATCGATTCGATATGAAATGTATGAGGAAACATATCCACCGGCTGCACTTCAACTACGTCATAACACTCGGAAAGTATCCCCAAATCCCGGGCCAATGTCGCCGGATTGCAGGATACATATACAATCCTCAAAGGATGGATTTCCAGTACTTTCTTGACCACATCCCTGTGCATTCCCGGCCTCGGCGGATCAATAATCATAACTTCCGGTGAATGATTAAAATCGGATAGCCGATCGCTGATATCGCCCACCAGGAACTCGCAGTTGGTTACCCCGTTATGGCGGCAGTTTTTCTCCGCATCTAACACAGCGCCCGCCACGATTTCAATACCGATTACGGACCCCGCCGCATCTGATAGCCAAATGGGGATCGTGCCCGTGCCGCTGTAAAGATCCAGAACGGTTTCACCCCCCGACAGACCGGCATACTGCTTAACGGTATCATAAAGGATTTCGGCGCCCCGCGTGTTGGTCTGAAAAAAGGAGTTGGCCGATATCTCGAATTCGAACGGCCCGAGGCGCTCCTTCAGGCAAACCTCGCCCGCCAGCGGCACTTCGTAATCGCCAGTTGCCACGCCGGATTTTCTTGCAGTGATATTATTGACCACAGAAACCACCCAGGAAAATTTTTCAATCAGTTCATCCGCCAGCGGCTTAACAGACGGCAATGACTCCGAAGCGGTCACAATATTGACCAGCCATTGATCATGAGCCACCGAGTGCCGTAGCATTAAAAACCGCCAGAATCCCTCGTGGGTTTTAAGGCCGTAAGCCGGCAGACCGGAATTTTTCATGAACCGCTTCGCATCGTTCAGGATATGGTTGCCGGTTTCCGGCTGCAGCAAGCATTTATCAATATCAAGCACCTTGTGATATGTTCCCGGTACGTGAAGTCCCAAGGCAAAGCCGATGTCGATCGCCGGATCGCCCAACTCCTCCGGAAGCAGCCACCGCCTGTCGGCGCAGGAGAATTCCATCTTGTTCCGGTAATGAAACACCTGATCCGACGCACGGGTGGGATGGACCCGGACATCTCTTATGCCGCCGATATGGGCGAGGGATTCCGAGACATGCCGCCGTTTATACTCAAGCTGTTTATCATAATCCAGAAACTGCCATTTGCATCCGCCGCACCAGCCGCTGTAAGCACACGGCGGATCTATCCGATACGGAGACGGGCAAATCAACGAAACCACCCGCGCTTCGGCATAATTTTTCTTCCGCTTATAGATCCTTGCCAATACCCGATCCTCCGGTACGGCCTGATCGACAAACACGGTAAACCCGTCGACCTTCGCAATGCCCCTGCCGCCGAATGCGAGATCGGTTATCGCCAGTTCAATGTCCTGCCCTTTTTTAATTTGCATAGGATAAAATAATAGGGTTTAAGGTTAGTTCTTTGCAAAACAACGTAAAGATAATTATTATTGAAGATAAATTCAATCCAAGTCATATTGAAAAATACAATACCCCCATAGGATTGAGAGAAAACAAATGACGCAGAGATCTATCTGGTTCGAATCCGACGGCCTGAAGCTTCACGGCACGCTTCACCTGCCGGACAACCCCAATCCGCCGATTATCATCGGCGCCCATGGCCTGATGAGCAACGGGGATTCACCCAAGCAGATCGCATTGGCTGAAATATGCAACGGGATCGGTATCGCCTATTTCCGGTTTGATCACCGGGGGTGCGGCCAAAGCGAGGGCGACTTTGCCGCCATAACCAGTTTTGACGGGCGATGCCGGGATTTACTGGATGGTATTCAGTCCCTGCTGAGTTTGGATATCACGGATGGCCGGATTGCGCTTTTCGGCAGCAGCCTGGGCGGCGCGGTAGTGCTATCCACAGCCGGGCAATTAAACCCACAGGCGATTGTAACTGTGGCCGCCCCGGTTCGAAGCGCATCCATCCAGCCGCCATATATCAACGATGCCGATAATCAACAGATGCTTGAAACCTTAAACCGGAAAAAGCTTTCTTTTGACATCGCCGACCGGATTAAGGGCGTTAACAACCTCTTGATTTTCCATGGGGATGCGGACCCGATCGTTCCGTATGAAAATGCCCTGGAAATCCATGAACTGGCCGGTGAACCCAAAGAACTTGTCCGGCTGGAAAACGGCGACCATCCCATGAGCGATGAAAGCCACCAGACGCTGTTTATGGAACAAACAATAGCGTGGTTCCAGAATAAACTCGTGTAGTCTTGTAAAAAATTGATTTATTCAGTTATCGCGACATTTTTGCAGAGAGGGACCCAACAGATTGATTAAAATCCGCCCATACTGTCATTTCGAGCGATAGCGAGAAATCTTTTACAGACAAGATCCCTCGTCGCTTGCGCTCCTCGGAATGACAATGGCGCAAGACAACAGAATAATAACATATCTTATTGAGTTCCTTGAAAGTAACCCCCCTGGACCGAAGCCCGGGACCGAGCTTAAAAGTAATTTTTATGGTGAATTCGATGTAGAGACGGGCTTTAGCCCGTCATTCGCAGAAGCGG
>JAGYOX010000218.1 GCA_018399235.1 Desulfobacterales bacterium
GGCCAAAGAGGATCTCCATCCTTGGGTTCAGGCAAATTCAAAAGACTGCGCAAAGCTTTAACTTTAAAACATCGCATGGCAGTCAACTCCCTGACGGCGGAGATAAGCATCTTCCTGGAATGTGTCTTGAGCAATTGGAATAATTGATAGGCAGATTGCATCCGTTGCTCATCACTCTCCTGAAAATGGACAAAATCGTTGAACGTCGAATCCATGCGCGTGATTAGCTGAAGGATACGCTGCATTTTAAATCGAGGTGTACGGCTTAAAAGTTTTTCGGCATGCAAGGGATTTTGAATAACCTTCTTTTTATCAAAACATCGTTTATGCAGAGCAACTTTTTTACCGGCAATATGAATTTCAATCTTTTCAGGATAAGCCATGACCTCAGCAACCTTAACCGCACACGTGCTGGGTACAGAATACTTGTTTGTTTCAAACTCGACCAAAGCGGTTTTCGATGCTGTTGCCGGAATAATACGTCTGGGCGGGTATATATTCTTGGGCAATGAGACCAGGCGCTCTTTGAGCAGCAGATCTTTGGGCGTTTTTCCTGTTGTGCGATGGACGGTGTTGTTACGTTTTCTCAGCCAATCATGAAATTTCTGATTAAGATCGTCAATATCAATGAATTCCTCAGCGTACAAGAATGTTCGGATATCGCGAATAATTCTCTCAACACGCCCCTTTTCATTGCCGCTGTAGGGATTACACAAGTAAATCGAAAACCCATAGAACCGGGAAAAATCCAAAAACTGCGGATTGTATTGAACTGTCGGCTGGCGTGAAAGAACAACCGTTTTAACATTGTCATATCTGTGCTGATGAGCCAATCCGCCGATATGTTCAAAACACGCTTGGTGTCCCGCCAGAAAGAATTCCAATGATGTTTTTGGATAAAACAGGCCCCAGGCATAACGGGAATAGGACAAGACATACAAAAAACCAGCGACTTGTCCCATTTTTTCGTGATTAAAAAAGAACCAGTCAACCTGGGCTTCTTCGCCAGGAACAAACGTTAATGAATGATACACCTGTGGCTTAATCTTTCGGTATTGGCGTGATATTCGCGCGACGGATATATAGCTGCCTTGGTATCCGTAAGGCTTCAGTCGTTCATAAACCTGCTTTGCCTTTAATCGTGGATATTCTTTATACCAATGCGAAATTAAATGAACATACTCATCAAGAATAGATTTTCTGGGAATCGGCTTGGCAGATCCAGAACCATTCAGAATCCGCCTGACTACTTTACGTCCAATGTTTAGTTTTTCAGCAATTTGACGCTGCGAGAGTTTTTCCACTTGCCTTAAATGCAGAACCCTCTGGACAAGAGCTTCTTTTTGCATGAAAACACCTCCTGTTTAAGAGATTATTCCAAAAGGCAGGACAGATCATAGAGCCTGCCTCTGGGCAATCGGTTGGCCACCCGTTTGCATGTATTTCGATTATCTCTCAAGGATCCCCGTTTTGACAATGGACTTGCTTTTGTCAAACACACATACAGCCCTTTACCCCCATGCGTTAAGTAGCACTTATTCGACTTACTGCCAACGACTTGCGTCAATATCAACTTGCTTTTGTCAAACATGTTTTTCGCCCGGATTTTTTGCATACGACACCGGCTTTGATTGCGGTTATGCTTTAAAAGTTCGAAATTCCCGGATCTTCTTTGGCGACTGTATTCAGGATGGGCCTTGTTCCACTGGCGGGTTTGCTTATATTGGTATTCAACGCAATCTGGATTACGTTTACGCCAATCCTTCTCGTTTTGTCTTTGGCGTACAGCTTGACATTCAGGCTCTGAACAATATTGCTGCTTGCCTTTAGTGCGGGCATCCGCCTGGAACAACTCCTGGCAATATCTGCAACGCTTCTGCCGTTGTCTTTTTGGCTTTTCTTGCATTGAACACTCCTCTCAATACAAGTTTGCCATTTATTGAAATATTTGGTTGTCGATGATACGTATTAAGGAAGGAGTATTGCGGAGATAGTTCTTGTGATTTTTTGAGAATATTCCCTTTTTCTGCTAATTTTTCAAATTTTGTCTCCGAGGGCCCACTGATTAGTTTTGGTATCCTTTTTATGATTCCCTACAGTGTCCCGAATTTGCTTTGGATCTGACGCATCACTTCGACCTGATCTGGCCATGACATTGGGGAAATTTGTGTGTCGAGAATATGTGTTGTAGGCGATCATGAAGATGGGCCCAAAATCAATCACGCCGGTACCGTTGAAAACGCAACAATGCGCAGGAATCTCCTCGAAGAGAATAAAGTTCTCCCTTGATAGACATAACAAAGACAGTTCATAACCAGCTTAATCCTTCAAATTATTTCCTCGATCGATAAGATTTCCCTTCGCAGGTAATAAAACATCCGTTTAAGCTCAGTCGATCAAGAATGGCCGTAGCTGTTGAGGCCTCGAATATTTTGCCCCACTGTGACGGAACAAGGTTTGTCGTGACAATGGTTGGTGTCAGTTCCGAACGTTTGGATATAATCTGAAAAATGTCATTAGCCTCATCCTGTGACGGGAAGACGTATCCCAGCTCATCCAGGCACAATACTTTAATGGATGAATAATAATTCAGCATAGTGTGTTTGTTTTTTGAACGCTTGAGTTTGTTGACTAAATCAAAACAACTGATAAAGGCGGCAGGGATGCCTTGCTGAATAGCTTTGTAGCAGAGCGCTGAGGCAAGATGAGATTTTCCAACGCCGCTTGAACCGATGAGGGCAAGATTTTTGACTTCTGTAATCCAGGAGGACTCACTAAATCCGATGATTTTATTGCGAGGCAGTTTAGGATTGAATTTCCAGTCGAAGTCTTCAAGGCGCTTGATTCGTTTGATACCGGAACGCTGTAATAGGTAACTGATACGTTTTACATCCCGGGCCTGTGCTTCTTCCTCGAGAACGGGAAGAATCGTTTTAATCTGCTCGGGGGTGAGAGATGCGTAATCGGAGGCGAATTTAAGTTGGCTCCATATCTTCTGAATGGGGGTCATAGTCTTTCAAGTTCCTTTCTTCGTACGTTAAATTTAATAATTGAATATTTTGA
>JAGYOX010000219.1 GCA_018399235.1 Desulfobacterales bacterium
GCTGTGATGCCAGCCCATCATGTTGTTGATGACAAAATCGGTGATCATGCCTTCTTTTAAAGGATTTCAGGCCGCCCGAACCTATGGATATCGAAAAGGCGGGCCATCTGATGATGATATCCACCCTGCTCAGCGCGGTATTGATGACCGGCTTGAATGTACTGGTGTTTGGATTTTATTTGCTTTCATCTTGACAGCCTGTTTTCTGTTTACTTTAGAAATCTGTGTTAGGGTGCAAACCGCTTAATATGGAATCCCGTGAAAGCCGGGAGCGGTCCCGCCACTGTAACCCCTCTTCATTATATTTTATCGAAAACAGCTTCGGCCCTAAAGGTTTGACTGCATCCTATCTGTTAGACAAGTGCATCAAGGGAAATGATCTGTATGGATGGAATTTCAGGCAATCTGATATCATTGGTAAAAAAATGAGTTGCCCCGGCCTCTAATACCGCGCTGATCTGGATGGCATCCGGTGTACGGATGTTATGGGTTGCTCTGAGGAGGGCGGCTTGTTCTGCAATAGCGTTTGAAACTTCCAACGTCATCAGTTTTGAATTAAGCATTATATCACGGTACTCTGCCGCAAGTTCTTTGTTGTTGCTGCGTAATGGATGCACCAGCACTTCCAGCAAAGTCACGGTTGAAGTGACAACCGTAAAATTGCCTTTGTCCATTGCTTCGAAGAAAAGCCGTACAGATTCAATATAAGCTGGATTTTCTTCGATAAAATAAATCAGCGGCGCAGTGTCGAGGCCAACTGTTTTCCCCTGCAGGTCGTTTATCCATTCCACGATGATCTTTCCTCATCAATATAGGCTTTTACATTAAGCCCTTTCCAAATATCCTTGCCTTTTCCTTTGATCTCCAAAATGCTGCGGGGTGTTTGTTTGCTTGCACCCTTTCGAATCAGCATTGCCATTTCTTCTAAAAGGCGAAGCTGGTCTGATAGCTTTAGTGTTTTTATCTCAGCTATGACGTGATTGTAGTTTGCTTCCGGCATGATCCGCCTCCCATCAAGCATGTCCATGTTTTTCTGTTCAGTTAAAAGGATATTAACCAATTATATTAAAAATTTATCATATACCGGGGCTTTTGCAACAGAAAATTGAAATCGCAAAACCCTTGATAAGGTGATTGCTTTTTATCCTTGACATTTTTTGGGCAGCCTTTTTAGACTGATTTTAAATAATAATAATGAAAGGTGCGCGATCAGCGCTTAAGAGGGAACCCCGTGAAAATCGGGGACGGGCCCGCCGCTGTGATCGGGGACGAAAGCTGCAGAAAGTCACTGGCTGATATGGCTGGGAAGGCGCAGCCGGTAGGAAGATCCGAGAGTCAGAAGACCTGCCTGAATTTATTGGACGGCTAACCGCGGGGACGGTAATGCGTCCGGCTATATCTGTGGATAAAAAGGGACATCCCGGATCGAATGCTCGGTTCGGGATTTTTTTATGGCCTGTATCCGGAGATTACCCATGAACTGATAACTCAGACAATAACCCGCAGATAAAGGAAATGAGAATGGATGAAAGCTTTAACCGAAAATTTTATGTGGACGGGGTCGGCGTCTTATACAAAAAAAGCCTTGATATGTTTGCGGATAGGCTGCTGGATGCCGAAGGGATAGAAATCATCGTGGATGATATTGAACCCGACCAGAAAGTCATTGCCGTATTTAAGAGCGGTACCGGCGACACCCGAACGATTGTAAACCGTATCGCCTGAGGTCTCGTTTCAGGCCTTTGCAGAATCAGTACAACTGGCAAAGAACTGACTATGAAAAGTCAGTTGGAGGAAGATAGGCAATGCAAAAGGGATTATTAATGGTCTTTACGGGTAACGGCAAAGGCAAAACTACTTCGGCATTGGGGCTTGCAATGCGGAGTGCGGGTCATGGCCTGAAGGTTTGCTTCATTCAATTCATCAAAGGGGGGTGGAGGTATGGCGAGCTTGACGCGGTTGAGCGGTTTAAGGATATGATCGATTTCCACGTCATGGGCCGTGGATTTACATGGAAATCAGACAATCTGGAAAAAGATAGGACAATGGGGCGGGATGCATGGGAGTTAGCCAAAACGGCTATGGCGTCCGGTGAATACCATCTGGTGGTTCTTGATGAATTTACCTATATGTTAAATTATGGAGATCTTGATAAGCAAGCCGTGCTGGATACCCTGGCTAAAAAGCAATCAGATTTGAATGTGGCTATCACCGGCAGAGATGCCCCTGTAGAGTTGATAGCTGCCGCCGACTTGGTTACGGACATGACGGAAACTAGGCATCCCTATCGGGCGGGCATTAAGGCGCAAAAGGGAATCGAGTTTTGAGTGTGTTGGGACATCCCAAATGAGAAATGTTCTAAAGCCGGGATTCAACTCACCAGAACTCATGGTTCATGTACAGAGGAGCGCATAATGTATCTATACTGGCGTATTCAGCAGGACTTGAATTGCCTGGGTGAAGTTATCCATTTCCATGATCCGGCGTTTATCAATGCCCTTCAAAAGTGGGTACGGAAAAATTTTTACAGCCTCGCCAGGGTTGAAGGGTTTTATCCGGATAAATTCAAGATGATAAACGGAATCAGCCAAATAAACAGGAACTGAATGTGTCTATTCCACTTTCACCTTGACAGCCTGTTGACTGTTTACTATACGAAAAAGTGTTAGGGTGCAAAACGCTTAATAGGGAATCCCGTGAAAGCCGGGAGCGGTCCCGCCGCTGTAACCCCGTTTCGTTTGCTTGACGAAAAACTTTTTCAGCCTTGACGCCACTTTTCGGCCAGAGTCGGATGGGAAGGCCGCTGAAAAGGCGGGGGAGCCAGAAGACCTGCCTTAACCGATACATCGGTAACCTGCGGGAGAACAGGAGCCGAATTTATTGTATTGATACATGCGAGGGTTAAGAAAACTGGGTGCAGCCCTCCGGATGCGATGCGTCGCGTCTGGAGGGCTTTTTTATTTTAAGACAGTAAAAATAGCTGCCACCCACTTGGTCATCTTCCGGGTTCCGTTTGCTAAAAACCAAACCCTA
>JAGYOX010000022.1 GCA_018399235.1 Desulfobacterales bacterium
CCCCCATTATTTCTCCCAATCATTAACCATTTCGATGAGTTTTTCGCCGTATTCCCGGATCTGCCATTTTTTGAGTCCGTTTATAGCCTTTAGGTTTTCAATATCAGCCGGTGCTTTCTCAACCAAGGCTTTGATTTGGGCGTTACTGAAAAAAACGCCCGGGTCTATGGCCAGCCTGCTTGCTTCATTTTCCCGCCATTTTTTCAGTCGGTGGGTTTTTTTTATCGACGCTGAGGACCATTTCGGCCGGATGTGCTTTGGGTATTGCGGCAGCTGATCCGCCGGCACGGCATTTCCGGTCTTTATCGCCTGCAGGATATTTCTGCCATACATATCGATCTGTTTGCGGCTCAATATGTTTAAGGATTGAAGGGCGTTCATCGATTTCGGCCGCATTTGGGAAAGTTTTATTAAAGCCGTGGTCCCTAAAATTTTAAACAACGGCCGGTCTTTCTGCCGTGCCTTTTCATGCCGCATTTCAAGCAGCGCTTCGAGAACGGCAAGACTTTTGGGGTCCAGGCGGCTTGCCCCCTTGCAACGGGTGAAAAGGGGCCGGGTATCCGCCGGCGCCGGGCGGACGGCGGCAATATTTTCGCATTCCTCGATAACCCATGCCAGTCGTCCTTTTTTACCCAGTTGTTCTTCCAACCGGGATTGTAGGGCAATCAGATACCTGACGTCATCGGCCGCATATTCGAGCATTTCATCCGGCAGAGGACGCTGTGACCAATCCTTTTTCTGGAACTTTTTCTCCAGTTCGACGTTGAATTCCTGTTTTATGATCGCATTCAGGCCGGTTTCCGCATAACCCAGGAAACGACTGGCCAACTCTGTATCAAACAAATTATGAATGCTTATATTAAAATCCCGGTATAGGCTACGGACATCATAATCAGCCCCATGGAAGACCTTTTTGATGGCCTGATTCTCCATGATTGGTTTAAACGGTGCCATATCGGGAACGGCCAAGGGGTCAATGATGTATATGATATCTGGTGCGGCCAGTTGCAGCAGGCATATCCGTTCCTGGAAGTGAAACATGGAATCGGCCTCAAGATCCCCGGCAATGATTGCCTGGTCGTTCAGATGGCATACAGCGGCCGCCAGTTCGGATGCCGTATTGATTAATTGAATGGGTTCAAGGCGTTCTTCTTGCATCTTTATCCATCAGTTCGGCCAAGCCAGATTTGTCCTTGACCCCGGTAGCCGAATTGCTTAAAAAATCAATGTCATTAAAAATTTAACTGATCTGCATAGGGCTTATAAACAATGATTAATATCACGTTTCCGGATGGAAGTGTCAAACAGTTTGAAGATCAGCCGGACGGTTTTACCATTGCCCGATCCATTTCCGAGGGGCTGGCGCGAAACTGCGTGGCAATGGAAATCGACGGTACAAAGTACGATATGGATGCAAAAGTTGACGGGGATGTCCATATCCGGTTTTTGACCCCAAAAGATCCGGAGGCCCTTGATATATTAAGGCATAGCGCCGCCCATGTCATGGCCCAGGCCATTCTGCGGCTTTACCCGGAGGCCAAGCTGACCATCGGCCCCGTGGTGGAGGACGGGTTCTACTATGATATTGATATGCAGCCGATATCAGAGGAGGAATTTCCGAAAATCGAAGCGGAGATGAAAAAAATCGTCAAGGAAAAACTGACTATAGAACGTGAGGAGGTCCCCAAGCAGCGGGCCATGGAATTCTATAAAGGCGAGCCCTACAAGCAGGAGATGATCTCCGATCTGGAAGACGGTACCATTTCCTTCTACAGCCAGGGGGAATTCACTGATTTATGCCGCGGACCGCATATTCCGCATACCGGTTTTATCAAGGCCTTTAAACTTTTGAAGGTGTCCGGGGCTTATTGGCGGGCGGATCCGAATCGGCCCCAGCTCCAGCGGATTTACGGTACGGCGTTTTTTGATAAAAAGGATTTAAATGACTACCTGACGTTTCTGGAAGAGGCCAGAAAGCGGGATCACCGAAAGATTGGCGCTGAACTGGACCTTTTCTCCTTTCATGACGAGGCACCCGGCATGCCCTTTTTTCATGCCAACGGCATGATCCTGTGGAACGTGCTGCTCGATTATTGGCGGCAGGAACACGAGGCGGCGGGTTACATTGAAACCAAGACCCCGATAATTCTGAATCGGAGCCTGTGGGAGCAGAGCGGCCACTGGGAGAACTATCGCGAAAACATGTATACCACTGTTATTGATGACGTGGAGGTGGCCATCAAGCCCATGAACTGCCCCGGCGGGATGCTGTTATACAAAACGCGGCGGCATTCTTATAAAGATTTACCCATTCGGGCGGCGGAAATCGGGCTGGTGCACCGGCATGAACTGAGCGGTGTGCTATCCGGTCTTTTCCGGGTGCGTGCGTTTCACCAGGATGATGCCCACATATTCATGACGCCCGAGCAGATCGAGGCGGAGATACTTGGCGTGCTAAAGCTGGTGGAGCGGATATACAGCACGTTCGGGCTTGGATTTCATCTGGAGCTGTCCACCCGGCCGGAGAAATCCATTGGCACAGATGAACAGTGGGAGAACGCCACGAACGGGCTTCAGGCAGCCCTTGAGCACTATGGGATGGAGTTTAAGATAAACGAAGGGGATGGCGCATTTTATGGCCCGAAAATAGATATTCACATCAAGGATGCCATCGGGCGGACCTGGCAGTGCGGTACCATCCAGCTGGATATGTCTCTGCCCGAGCGCTTTGATCTTTCCTATATCGGCCAGGACAATGACAAGCACCGGCCCGTGATGATCCATCGGGTGGTTTACGGCTCCATCGAGCGGTTCCTGGGGATATTGATTGAGCATTTTGCCGGAAAATTTCCCTTGTGGATGGCGCCGGTTCAGACGGTGATTCTGCCCATAAACGATTCCCTGGCACCGTTTGCTGAAACCGTAAATGCCGTTTTTATTGAGGCGGGGCTTCGCTCAAGGGTGGATAAGCGCACCGAGAGCCTGAATAAAAAGGTTAGAGAAGCGCAGCTTGCCCAGATTCCCTTGATTATTACAGTGGGCGAAAAGGAAAAAAACGCGGGGACGCTATCCGTTCGGACGTTGGACGGTCAGGTGCATTACGGGGTAGGACGGGATCTTTTTATCAATGCGGCCCTTTCCAATGCGCGGGATCGAAGGCTAACACTAGATATTTTTGAGAACTGACGGGACATATGAAAGTCGCCCTGCTCGCCCCCCCGTATCCACTGGAAGAGGCGCCCTCTCCACCGCTGGGACTTTGTTATGTAGCTGCCGCCTGCGAGGCTGCCGGTGCTGAAGTTAAAATCTTTGACTATATCGTCAGCCGATACACCCCTGATAAGCTTAAAAAACAACTCTCAGAGTTTTCGCCGGATATTGTCGGCGCCACATGCGTGACGCTAAATTTCCCTGAGGCGGCAAAGATGTTGCAGGATTCTAAGCAATACATGCCGTCGGTCACAACCATTATGGGTGGCCCCCATGTATCTTTTTCCGCATTGGATACGTTTAAAAATTATCCGGAAATCGATCTGATTTTTCTGGGCGAGGCGGAAATCACGCTTCACCGTTGGTTGCCGGTTTATAATAATCGCCCGGCGTGGCGAACGATCAAGGGGCTTGCGTTTATGGAAGACGGCCGCCTGATCGATACGGGTCTGGGTGAGCTGACCCGCAACCTAGATGAACTGCCCACGCCTTCCCGCCATTTGCTTCCGCTTTCCAGATATCGGGCGCTTGGTTTTCCCATCAGCATTATTACCAGTAGGGGGTGTCCCAATAAATGCATTTTCTGCCTGGGCCGGAAAATGGTGGGGGCCAAAGTCCGTTACAAATCAACAGCTAAAATTATTAATGAAATCGAGGAATTGGTCGGCCAAGGCTTTGATGTGATCAATATCGCCGATGACCTGTTCACGGCAAACAAAGAACGGGTTATAGCGCTCTGCAACGCCATTATGGAGCGGGGCATCCGGTTTATCTGGAGTGCGTTTATCCGGGTGGACACCGTAACGGAAGAAATTCTTCAGTGCATGAAAGCGGCCGGGTGCGTGTCCGTAGCATTTGGTATAGAGTCCGGCAATCCGGAAATGCTGAAACGGATTAAAAAGGGGATCACTGTGGCCCAGGCCCGGCAGGCGACCTCCTTATGCCGCAAGCTTGGCATTCGCCCCCATGCGTCGTTTATCGTGGGGTTGCCGGGCGAAACCCGGGAAACGCTGAAGGACAGTTTAACCCTGGTGCGCGAGCTGGATATCGAGCACGGGTTCCATTTCCTCTCCCCGTTTCCAGGGACCACAGTACGTGAACACATTGCTGATTATGACCTGGAAATCTTATCCGATGACTGGTCCCGCTATGATGCGAATTCCGCCATTGTTCGGACCGCCGGCTTAAGCCCGGAAGAGATTGAGCGCTTCGTCGAAAAGGCCTATCAACCCATTGTGGAAAGCTGGACGGAGCTCAATAGGCGGGTATCTGCCGGGAGATGCACCGAGAAAGAGCGAAAAGAAGTGGAAAATGCCGATCGATTAAACCTGATCTACGAAATCCTGTCAAATGACATGATTGAGACCGAGGGCCGTCTATCGGCGGCATCTGAAGATACGCTGATTGATCGGTTGAGTGCCCGGCTGGCTGAAAAAACTGATTTTAATTCCGGATTTGTCCGTCGTTATATTCGGGAATGGATAGATAAAGCGTATCTGACGGTTTGTTCGGAGCGGGGTGAGATTACCTGGGCGGTTCCGTAATCCTTTATTCATTTTATATATAGGTTTATTTGCGCTTTACGCCTGAACCTATTGGTCCCGTATAGTTCGTGGAGAAAGCATGAACCCCGCGGCGTTAAAACGGTTTGCCCCATTCAGTCCGTCATTTCCGCCTATCATCACCAGCCGTAATATTCACAGGCCGCTCGGAATGCGTTTCTTAAAAACGGTATGGCTGCGATAAAGGCGGGGATAGCGATGATCAGACCAAAAATCGGAAGCACTGTAAACGATACGATAAAAAATATGACTCCGATGATCACTAGAATAACACCGATAAAAAATGACATCACTTTGTCGCCAAAACAATCCAATGCACCCATGATCATACCTCTCAATCCTTGGTTAATCCTAAATTGAGCGTTTCAATTTTTTGAAGGTTCAATTTTTATCTTATTTTCAGGATATTGAATCATTTTTTGATCAAAAAATTTGAAACCCTCCGGGATTTCCAATTTCACCGCATCTACTGCGTCAAATGATGTCTCGCATAGACAACTATCGCTCGACATCATTTTCCTTGTATCTGCGGTAAACTTGAAAATCGCTCAATTTAGGTTAATATAATGCCAAAACATTACATATTTTAACAATTAAGATAAGCGTTGCCAGGAGGGTGTCAAATCAGGGGGCTATTCATCGCCATATTCAGGCTTTTTGGGCGGCCGGGGAATAAACGCGCTGGTTTTTTGAATATAAGCATGATATTCCGGGTCTTCTGAAAACTCAGTCTGCTCCATCAGGGTCACTCCGGTGAGCCGCAGCAAGGTGTAGGTGATCACCAACGGGCTGATAATGGTCCAGGCGCCCCATGGCACGGCCAGCACAATCACGAAAAGCCCCCACCAGACCAGTGTCTCGCCAAAATAGTTGGGGTGCCGGCTGTAGCGCCAGAGCTTCTGGTCCATAATTTTGCCTTTGTTTGCCGGGTCTGAGGTAAAGATGGAAAGCTGCCGGTCCGCAGCGGTTTCAATGCCAAACCCTGCGGCCCATATCCCTATGCCCAAAAAATCCAGCCAGGTTAAGTGTATCGGCCCCGGGGCGATTTGTCCGTACTGGACGCCCAAAGATATGATCCACTGAAAGAGCGCCTGAATCAGAAATACCTTGAACAGACTGACCAGCCAGAACTTTTCACCATGCTTTTTCCGCCACTCGCCATAGCGGGGGTCTTCGCCTTTGCCCCGGTTTCTGATGGTCATATGAAGAAAGAGCCGGGCACCCCAGAGGGTAACCAGGACGGCCAGTATTGTTTTTCTGGCAAAAAACCCGTCTGCCGCAAAAAATGTGAGCCAGGCGATGAGGATAAACCCCAGTCCCCAGAAGCTGTCGGCAATGGTGACGTTTTTTTTAGCCAGACTGATCAGCCAGCCTAAGCCCATGAGTGCGGCCGCCGCCAAAAGGTTGAAACCAAAAATAAATAAATTTTCCATGGCTTATCAATGCTCCTGATGTATCGGTTGATCGGGTGCCAATGGGTCATACACCAAATGGCCTTCAGCCTGTCTGGCGATGGCCTCCCGGATCGCCCGGTGAAGATCCCCGCTGATCGGATAATAAAGGGCAATAACAAGCGCGGCTGCATTGCAGAGGCAGGGCACCAGGGCATACAGCACGCGCAGGGTAAACACAACAGATGCCGACTGTTGAATATTGGGGATATAGCCCGAGGCGCCCAGAAGCGCCAGACCGACCCCTACGCCGAGGGCGGCCGCCAGCTTCTTGGCAATCGACCAGAGGCCGATATAAAGACCCTCCCGGCGCTGACCGGTTTTCAATTCATCATAGTCAATTACATCCGCCTGGATGGCGGAAGGTATGGCAAGGGTGGCCCCGAAACCGATGCCCGAGATAAGGACCAGAAAACCGTAAATCATTTCATCGCCGGGACCCAGAAAAAATACCCAGAAAAAGGCGCCCGTGTTCACCGCCATGGATACCAGCCACACCGCTTTTTTGCCGAATCTGCCGGAACCCGCCACCCACATGGGCAGAAACAGGATGCCGGTGACAAAATAGATCAAGAGATATAGGTCCGCCCGGGGTGAATGCAGGACGTATTCCACATAATAGAGAATCAGGGTGGCCGGCAGGTTATTGCCGATGGCGCTGATGGTATAGGAGATAAGAAGAATCCGGAAGGGGCGGTTTTGAAGGCCGGAAAGCACACGGGAGAAGATTTTTTCCGTGCGCATCCCCGTATCGATGATTTTTTCCCGGAATGCCAATACACACCATATGGCCGTGATGATGATCAGTGGGGCATAGACAAGGGACAGGATAAAAAACGTTTCCCGCTCCCCGGCCCCGCCCTCCGAAATGACAAACAGCCATTTAACCGCTGCGGGTGAGGCGGCGGCCACAAGGGTCCCTGCAATCAGGGCGCCGTCCCGCATGGAAAAAAGCGTGGTGCGCTCATCATAATCAAAGGTCAGTTCCGGCCCCAGGGACTCATAGGGGACAATGACCACTGTCCAGAAGAGGAAAAGCGCAAAGATTAGCGATAAAAACCAGAGCGTTGCCGCATCCGAGCCCATGTGCGGGGGATTGAACAACAGGATCACGGCGATGGCGGTAAACACAGCGCCGCCAAGAATAAACGGCCGGCGACGGCCCCAAGGCGTCTGGATGCGGTCCGATATCAATCCGATGGCCGGATCCGTCAATGCGTCAAACAGCCTCACCAGCAGCAGAATAGCGCCCAGGGCTGAAATGTGAACGCCCACGACATCAGTATAGAATTTCGGCAGATACACGTATACCGGAATTCCTACCACCGCCAGTGCAAACGCGGGGGCGGCATAGGCGATCTTTTTTTCGACTGAAAGCGTTTTCATCTTGGTTTATTTGCCCAGCAGCACGTCTCTGAAAGATTTGCTGATGGGCTTCTCCCCCAGCCAGATGGAAAAATAGGCAAAAGCGAATTTCGAGCCGGGCACGATCCCCAGTTCTTTTCCGTTCAGGGCAAGGGATGTCCCAGCCCCCGGAATATATGCGGCCTGGTATTCATCGCCGGGCGAAACACTTCGGTAAAGGGCGTTCATTTGATCGATACGGGGTTTGAGATTTTGAAATGCGGATTTCGATACATTTTTTTCGATCATTGTCGTTGTCGCCTTGGCAAAATTTTCCGCCGGAATTTCATGAAAGTAATTCAGGACCAAGGCTTTCGGCACATCAGAAAGGACCCTGTCAGTGGCGACGCCATTTGCTAAATAAAGGCCTCCCACATAAGCCTTAATCACAATCAAGTGCTTCAGAAGCGCAGTCCCATGCAGATGAAGGCGTCGTCCGTTAACCGTTATATGCTCCTTGAAAGTCACGCCCTCAATGCTGGCTGGCCAAGTCAGGGGTGCAGCGGCAAATAAAAGCGAAACAAGAACAAAAACAGCACTTAACAGTCGATACATGGGGTTGGGCCTCCGTAAGATGATGGGGTTTTAATCGCCTGATCTATAAGTTAGATCCAAAGCGGTAAACGTCAAACCGGAAAAATCCGTTTAACCCCCTGGTGCATGGATAAGTTTTTAAAAAAATATAATATTGCTTACATCCGGTTGACCCTGAAGCGTTTAAGGCGTATATTATATATATAAACCTCAACTAGGCGCGGGGAGGATCATGCAGTATTTCCTCACATCGACGTTTTTCAAAGTGGCCATCCTATCGATTCCCGTTTTCATCATTTTGGATCTGCTCTGGCTCTCCGTGGTTGCGCGGGGAATTTACTTCAAGCAGTTGGGCTATCTGGCTGCGGTGGAAAACAACAGGATTGCATTTAATCTGCCGGTAGGGCTTTTGGTCCAAGTAATTATTGCGTTTGGGCTGGTGGTTTTTATCTCACTGGGAGTTCTCATACAAAACACACTGGGCGCCGCACTGAGTGTCGGGGCATTCGCCGGATTTGTGCTCTACTGTACCTATGATCTCACTAATCTTTCATTCGTAAAGGATTATCCCTTACCAATCACTCTGATTGACATCGGATGGGGTACCCTGCAGGGTTTTTTGGCCGGTTTGTATGTGTTTTATCTGACAAAAGCTTTTTCATCCTGATTCTCGACCGAATCTCCTCCCCCGGATTCTGAATCCGAATTTGTTTTCGCTTCTCCTGTTCAACCGACCAATTATTTCCGCTGAGTTCGATTGATGATGCCCTGCACAGGTTTTTGAACGAAGAAATGGTTGATCCTTTCCCCCCGGGCCGTGCCCGGGACCGAGCTTAAAAGTAACTTTTCGATGCGCTTAAGGCCTATATGGGTATAACAGATTGATTTCCTTGAACCTTACACCTTATACCCTATACCTTGTACCTTGAAATTACTTAGAAGAAGGCTTTCGCTCCTCGAATGACATGCGGAAGCCGTTAAACCAATGATACCGATAAGGAGGTATTATCATGAAAAAGCAAGTGATCAATTATGAAACCCTGCTTAAAGTCACCAATTCAATCTCCCATTCCCGTGATCCGGAGGAGGTGGTGCTGCTGACCGCCGAGAGCGTTACACATGCATTAAATGTTAAGGGATGCACGGTGTTTCTCATCAACAGACGCACTGAAGAGCTTGAGATCGCCGCATCTTACGGTCTGAGTAAGGAATACCTTAACAAAGGGCCGGTCAGCGCCATGCATTCGATTGCCGAGTCATTGAGTGAAGGACCGGTGGCGATTGGTGATGTGTCGGATGATCCGAGGATTCAGTATCCCGAAGAAGCCCAAAAAGAGGGGATTGCCTCCATCCTGTCCGTCCCCATGACGGCCGGCGGAAGGATCATCGGGGCGCTCCGGGTATATACGGCTGAGCCTGCGGAATTTGACATGGATGATGTCAATTTTGTTCAGGCCGTTACCAATATGACGGGTATGGCCATTGATATGGCAAGGCTTTATAAGGGTATGAAGGACAGCATTGAAATCCTTAAAACCATGCGGGACCCCCGGACGCGAAAATCCAAGAGACGAACGCCCTATGAGGGGGTGCCCAAAAGTTTTACGCAGCCACAGCTATAAAGGTACTTGTGCCCTCTGAACCGGGCAAATTCAATTTGGCCGCATAAGAATCGGCGTTAAATCCTGCTCAATCGCCGTCAATAACCGAATTCTGTTTTTTACCGGGAACATGTGATGACCGGCGAGCTGTTGGAGCTTAAAGGCATCTGTCGTATGATGATGCCAGGCGGCAAGTTCCGCACGATCCACCAGCTCATCGGAGATGCCGCCAAAGGCGGTTATCGGACAATCAATTTTTGGTTTATCCTGATAGCGGTATGTATGAAATAATTTGGCGTCGGCATTAAAGAGGTTGAGCCATTCGGTCATGAAACCATTATCCCCCTTCAGCGGTTCAGGGATTTCCATATGCGGCATCAACGTTTCATCAATCGGCTTGTTTTTCAGTAATGCCCCGTTTTTGGATGGGGGCGGCATGGCGGCGACAAAAAGATGGAGAGGGGATTTACCGTTTTTTTGCATGAGGGCTTGGCTCAGTTCATAGGCGATCCATGATCCCATGCTGTGGCCGAAAAACGCAAAAGGCTTTTCAAGATAGGGTTGAAGCGCCGCCACCAGGGCGTCAATCAAATCATCAAACCGGTTGAGCGGTTCTTCATAACGCCGCCCCTCCCGTCCCGGGAGCTGTACCGGGCACACATCAATGGCATCCGGCAGTGCTTCCGGCCAGCTTTGAAACAAAGATGCCGCTCCGCCCATATGGTGGAAGCAAAACAGGTTGATTGCAGCCTCTGGTTTTTCCTTTCGATAGGCCAGCCAACCGTTTGATTTTGGGCTTGCCGGCATCTCAACACCGGTTGGCTGCTTCTCTTCTTTTTTTATTGGTTCGGATATGAACTGCCCATCGGATTCAAGCGCCCCAAGAAGGGTTTCCGAAAGCCGGAAAATACTCGGATTTTCCATAAAATTTTCAGCAGTTAAACTAACATTGAGATCGGTCTGGATGATGTTGTTTAGCTCAACCGCCATCAATGAATCCAGGCCGGTTTCCTTCAGCGGCTGTTCGGGATCAAGCGGGGTGTCATCGGCAAGCCCCAGGACGTGGGCCACACGATCCTTCAAATATCCGGCGATGATATTTCTCCGCTGTTCGGGCGTTGCTTTGGTTATTTCCTGAACCACCGGGGACTTGTCGTTCCCCTTTTGTTTTCGCTGGTCGGTGAAATTTTTGAAAACCGCCGGCATCATATTTTCTGGAAACCGGTTCAGAAATTCGGGCCAATTGATCGGTAATACGCCCGTCTGAACGGCTTTATGGGCGAGCACCCGATCCAGAATGTCAAGCCCCTTTTCCGGTTCAATCATTTCCATACCGGAAAACGCCGTACCTGAATTTTGGTTTTGGGATGTTTCCACCGCCATTCCCGATCCGGCCCATGGCCCCCAATTCACACTCAACGCGGGGAGGCCCTGACTTTTTCGATAATGGGCTAGGGAATCCATGAATGCATTTCCTGCGGCATAGTTGCCCTGGCCGGGCGAGCCCAGAAGGGCCGCAGCCGATGAAAACAGGACAAAAAAGTCGAGGGCCGTATCCTTCGTGAGCTGATGCAAATGCCAGGCGCCGGCGACTTTCGGCGCCATTACCCGTTCAAATGCGTCCCGCGAGAGGTTGACCAGCATGCCGTCCTCCAATACGCCGGCGGCATGGAAGATGCCTTTAAGCGGCGGCATTTGGTTTCCTGTGGATTCAAATACGGCGGCGATGTCTTCGAATCGGGAAATGTCGGCCTTTGCCTCAAAAACCGCCACTCCGGTCCGGGTTAGACCATCTATGGCTTTCCGGGCCTTTTGCGAGGGGCCGCGACGGCCGACCAGCACCAGATGGCGGGCCCCGTTTTGCGCCAGCCATTGGGCAATTTGCAGGCCGATGGCGCCATACCCGCCGGTGATCATGTAACAGGCCGAATCATGGATCAGGTCGTTTCCCACTAGATCGCCTTCTCCGGGAAAAGTAATGACGACCTTGCCGATGTGCCTGGCCTGGGCCATGTACCTGAAGGCATTGACCGTATCCTGAACGGGGAACACCTCGTAAGGCAGTGCGTTTATTCGATTGTCAGCCAAACAGGTTATTATTTCAGAGAGCATGGAAGTGATGATCTGTCGGTCATTTCCGGCAATCTCGAGCAGATCAAACGGGTGGTAGGCGATATCCGGGCGAACCCGGCGCATCCGCTCCTCGTCCCAAATATCGATTTTTCCGATCTCAACGAACCGTCCGCCTTTTGTCAGTGTAGATAAAGATTTCTCAATAAAATCCCCGTTCAGGCTGTTAAAGACCACATCCACCCCTTTGCCGTTTGTTTGCCTGAGGATTTCGTCCGCAAAATCCAGCGCGCGGGAATTAAATACGTGATCAATGCCCTTGGATTTCAAAAAATCCCATTTGCCGGGGCTGGCTGTGGCAAATATTTCGGCGCCTGCCTTTTGGGCCAGCTGGATGGCCGCCTGGCCGACGCCGCCCGCAGCCGCATGAATCAGAATGGTTTCTCCGGCTTTTAATCCGGCCATCCGGTAGAGCCCGTACCACGCGGTCAGGAAGGTCATGGGAAGGGTTGCGGCTTCATCAAAGTTCAGGTTTTCAGGTTTTAACGCCACATATGCCTGGTCAACGCATACGAACTTGGCCAGGCTCCCCACGGCAAACGCCCCGATCACTTGATCGCCGGGTTTAAAACGTTTGACTTTCTTTCCTACAGAGGCCACCACTCCGGCGCATTCCCCACCGAAAGGAAGCATCTCCTCGGATTCAATGCCCAACTCTTCGGTGATTTTCTTCATCATGCCCAGGGCGTTTAAAACATCCCGAAAGTTTAAGCCAGCGGCGCAGACCCGGATTTCAACCGCCTCCGGGCCGGGCTCGGACCGGTCGTGGGGGGCCAGATAGAGGTTTTCCAGAATGCCGTATTGGCTGGTTGCCAGTCGATAGGATGCGGATTCCGGAATGGACAGGCCGTCAGGGGTGTCCCCGGGATTTTCATTATATTCGGTCAGGCGGGCCACGAAGCGTCTCCCGCCTCGGAATGCGATCTGGTCCTCTTCATCCGGCTGCCATATGGCTTGGAACAATGCCTCTGAGTCCACGGATGCTTCCTCTGGGTCCAAGTCAATCCGGGTGCAATGAAAAGAGGGATGCTCAAGGGCGATAACCCGGCCCATGCCCCATACCGGGGCCTGAGCTGGATCCGGGGTTTCGGTTTTGGCGTCAATCGACTGGCTGCCGCGGGTGACGATCCACAGGCGGGGGGAATGGGCTGCAGAGGCCAGGGACTGGATCAGGTAGAGCAGGCGGTCGCATCCAAGCATAGGGGTTCCGGCAATGGCTTTGGATAAATCGGATGGCGTTTCTGCTGGCCAGAGGTAGATAATGCCCTGGATCGGTAGAGATTGATCGTCGGCCCGGGCGATAAGCGCTTTGAAATCATCCGGAGACGCCGGGTTGATGACGGAGTGACGGTTTTGCGCGTCATAATTAAATGTTTTTCCGGCTGTCACTCGAATACAGGACGCGCCACTTGTTTCCAGATGTTCGGCAACCGCTCGGGACGGTTCGCTGTTATCCGTCAGCAGAAGCCAGAGGCCGGGCGCCTCAGTAAAGGGAGAGGCCTGACTTTTTTCCTTCGCCTCCCAGTCCAGTTCATAGAGCCAGCTATCCGGTTTTGAGCGGTTTTCAGCAAAAAGGATTTCGGGCTTCACCCGGCGCAATGTCAACCCCTCAACCCAGGCGGTGGGGCTGCCGTTGTCATCCAGGATATCCAGATCGGCCAGGTAGCTGTTTTGGCTATCTCTCTTGATATCTCCGGTCCGGCACCACATGCTGTCGTGGTTTATCCGGCGGACGCCCATCCGTTTGATGCCGACCGGGAGCAATGTGTCCTCGGTCTCCTCATCCATCGTACCTGCCAGAGACTGAAAGCAGGCATCCAGCAGGGCGGGTGGGAAGATATAGTCGCCTCCCTGCTGCTGGTATTTTGACGGCAACCGGATTTTGCCCAGCGCGTTACCGTTTTTGCGATATAAATGTTCTATCCCCCGGAAATTGATGCCGTAATTCAACCCTTGGCTTCGCAGGCGGGAGTAAAACGTTTCCACCGGGATCTCTTCGGTAAATTCGGCTTTAACTTGCCGCCAATCCTCTATATTCTTGTCTCCCTGTTCCGGTTCGAGTTTTTTGACTCCGCCGGCCGCGTGAAGCACCCAGCCGTTTTGCCCGGAAGGGCATGCATCGCCGTTTTGCCCGGCATGGCTGTAAATATTGAAGCCAAACCCGTCTGTATTTTTGGACAGGACCACCTGCAGCTTCCGCGGGGCATTTTCATCCAGGAACAGCGCTTGGTGGAATGAGACATCCTCGAGGGCTACCTCATGCGTCTGAAGCGCCTGGGAACCCGCGTAAAGCGCCATTTCAAGATATGCTGCGGCCGGGAAGACCACGCGGTCATAAACCATGTGGTCCTTTAAATAGGGCGGATGGCTAGGCTTTATGACAGACTCGTAAAGCGCCTCCTCATTTTTTAAAAGCGCCGAGGGAATCGGTCTGCCCAGCAGGGGATGACGGGCCTCGGCGGTATCGCGGGCGGATGCGTCCGGGATAGTTGGGCGGGCCTCAATCCAGTATCTTTTCCGTTGAAACGGGTAATTGGGCAGACTAACCCTTTTTTGGGCATAGCCCTGGTCTACCTGGTCCCACTTGACCCCGGCACCCCGCACATAGAGTTCGCCAAGGCACGTAAACATCTGCTGCCAGTCGTCTCTGCCGCGCCTTAAGCTGGGCAGCCACACGCAGTCTTTGTCCGGGATGCATCGCCTTCCCATGCCCAGCAGAACCGGATCCGGTCCGCATTCGAGAAATATTCGGCAGCCATCCTCGAACAGGGTTTCCATGCTCCGGGCGAACTGGACCGGTTCCATGATATGGCGGCACCAGTATTCCGGCGAGGCGATACGCTCATCCACCGGCAGCCCGGTCCGGTTTGAAATCAGGGGCAGGCAAGGCGGCGCATATTCAACAGCGGCAGCCGTTTCGGAGAATTCATCCAGCATGGGCGCCATCAGCGGGGAATGGAAAGCGTGGGACACGGACAGACGTTTGGATTTAATCCCCTCTGCGGAAATCGCATCTATCACAGCATCCATGTTTTCCTTGCCGCCCGAGATGACCAGGCTCTGGGGGCCGTTATAGGCGGCGATACAGACATCATTCGCATATTTTGTCAGAACCGGCGCAATCGCCTCGGGGGTTGCCATCACTGCTGCCATGGCCCCTTTTGCCGGCAGGCGCTGCATCAGGCGGCCTCTTGCCGCGGTCAGCCGCAGGCCGTCTTCAAGGGAAAATACGCCGGCAAGGCAGGCCGCCACGTATTCCCCGATGCTGTGGCCCATTACCGCCGCCGGAAGTATTCCCCAGGATTCCCAGAGACGGGCCAGCCCATATTCGATGGCAAAGAGCGCGGGCTGGGTATATGCGGTCTGATGGATGGTGCCGGAGGTTTCGGATGCATCAAAAATGAGATCCGTCAGCGGCTTGTCAAGATAGGGGCGAAGCAGGGCGTCGCATGCCTCGATGTGCTCCCGGAAGACCGGCTGGGTGTCAAAAAGCGATTTTGCCATACCCGGATACTGGGACCCCTGGCCGGTAAACAGGAAGGCAATGGGGATATCGGCGTTTCTTGCCGTACTGCCCTTAATGATGCCGGTGGCGGTACCTCCTGAGGCCGCCGCCGCGAGTTTGTCCTTTAGTTCCGTGGTGGTTGATGCCACAATGCCCAGCCGATGGCGAAAATGGCCTCGCCCGGTATTGGCCGAATAGCAGAGATCTCCGGCAGCCATGTCCGGCTGCTTGGATAGGTGGTTGGCGTATCGTTCAGCCAGTTCGAGCAGCGCCGCATCGGTTTTTGCGGAAAGGGTTAACAGGTGAAACGGTCGTTTTTGATCCGTATTTGTCTTGCGCCGGACCGGCGCTTCCTCCACAATCAAGTGCGCGTTTGTTCCTCCGAAGCCAAAGCTGCTGATTCCCGCCAGACGGCGCTTGTTGTTAGACCAGGGCTGCTGGGAAGTGGGTACGGCAATCGGTGTGCCATCCAGAGGGACATGGGGTGTGGGCGTATGGTAGTGGAGGTTGGGCGGAATAATGCCATTTTGAATGCTCATCACCACCTTGATCAGGCTGGCCATCCCGGAGGCCGCTTCAAGGTGGCCGATATTTGATTTCACGGATCCGATCCAGCATGTGTTCTCCGGAGTCCGGTCTTTGGCCAGGACGTTTTTCAGGCCGCCCAGCTCGATCGGGTCGCCGATGGCCGTGCCCGTGCCGTGGGCTTCAATATATCCCAGATCCATAGCCTCCACACCAGCGTCGGCAAGGGCGCGGTTGAGCACGCGCTGCTGGGCCGGCCCGCTGGGGGCGGTCAGGCTGTTGCTGCGCCCGTCCTGGTTGACGGCGGTCCCGCGGATGACCGCAAGTATCTCGTCGCCGTCCGCAAGCGCGTCTGAAAACCGTTTTAAAATCACTACGCCGCAACCCTCGCCCCGGACATAGCCGTCCGCGTCTGCATCAAAGCTTTTGCACTTTCCATTCGGCGCCATCATACCGGCCTGAGAAAAACTGACGGTAATCTGCGGGCTTAAAATCATATTGGCCCCGCCGGCAATCGCCATATCGCACTCCCCTGTTCGCAGGCTTTGGCAGGCTTGGTGGAGGGCGACCAGGGAGGACGAGCAGGCGGTGTCCACCGCCCAACTCGGCCCATGCAGGTTCAGCCAGTAGGAAATCCGGTTGGCGGCGATACAGAGGGCGTTTCCCGGCCCGGCATAGGCATCCATGGCCGCCGGCGTATTGAAATGATTCCGGGAGTAATCGCTTCCGCTGATGCCGATAAATACGCTGGTCGAAGAGTTATCCAGCTTCTCGGCGGGAAACCCCGCATTTTCCAGTGCCTCCCAGGTGGTTTCCAGCAAAAGCCGCTGCTGCGGGTCCATATGGGCGGCTTCGCGCGGTGAAATACCGAAAAATTTCGGGTCAAACTTATCCACATCATCCAAAAAACCGCCCCACCGGGTGTTCATTTTTCCCGGTGTGCCTGTTTTTTCGTCGTAAAACGCCTCCCGGTCCCATCGGTCCGCTGGCACCTCCGTGATGGCATTGGTTTGATTCACCACAAGCTCCCAGAAGGCCCGCGGGCTGTCCGCCCCGGGAAAGCGGCAACCCATGCCGACGATGGCAATGCTCGGGTTTTCCGTGGTATTCGAGACCGCCCGATGACGGCTTTCTGCAGCCGTATCAGGGGCATCCGCCAAATGCTTGGAAAGCGCTTCGATGCTCGGATAGTCGTAGGCCAGTGTGGGCGGCAGGCGCCTGGACAGGTGTTCTTCAAGCTCACCGGCAAGGCCGACGGCGTCAACCGAATCCAGCCCGTAGCGGGAAAAAGGCGTTCGTGTATCAATCTCTTCCGCTGGCATCCGCAGGGTTTTTGCCAGCCATTTTTTCAGCCATTTTTCTATGTCCGCCGCTGTTCGGAGGGATTCAGCGGGAGGACGGGGCTGGGTTTGACCTTTCTGGGTATCCTCCGTCGGTTTATTAGATCTCAGTCCGTCGGTCTCCCGCCATTTGGCGACGACCTCGAGTGAGTCTGCCAGGTATCCTTCCCGACAGGCATGCCGCCTGAGTTTACCGCTCGAAGTTTTGGGGATGCTTCGCGGTTTTAACAGCCAAATGGCATAAACATTCAATGATTCCGCATCAATAATTGCCCGGTGGATGCCGCTGATAATCTCATCCGTCTCCTCCTGGTTGATTTCCCCGTTCCTGACCTCGTAGACCAGGCCCAGCCGTTCTTCGCCCGCCACCTCAACCGGAAAGGCCGCCCCGCAGCCCGGGCGGAGCGCCCCATGGCTTTTTTCGGCGATCAATTCGATATCCTGGGGATAATAGTTGCGCCCGCGGATGATGATCAGGTCCTTTATCCGGCCGGTCACATAGAGGTCGTCGCCCTCCATGAAGCCCATATCGCCTGTTCGCAGAAACGGCCCCCCGCCGGCGTCAGCAAGGTAGGCATGAAAGGTTTCTTCAGTCAGGACGGGCTGGTTCCAGTAGCCATGCGCCACGTTGGGCCCGGCCACCCAGATTTCCCCGACCTCCCCATCAGCGCATTGCCGGCGGGTTTCAGGGTCTGCGATAACAATTTGTTCCGGGGCTTTTGCCTGTCCGCTGCTGGTGAATGTTTTCTGCCCGGCCGTCTGCGCCGGGTTTTTTTCAGCCCGGTTGACCCCCAGGGCGCTTCCGTTAATCGAAGTTATCCGCGGGCGCGCCCCTTTTTTTCCGCCTGAAACGAACAGGGTGGCCTCGGCCATGCCGTAGCAGGGATAAAAGGCCTCCCTTTTGAAGCCGCAATCCGAAAACGCATTGACAAACGCCGTCAGGGTCTCTTCGCGGACCGGTTCAGCGCCGTTAAAAGCCACCTGCCAGCAGCTCAGATCCAGCTGTTCTTTCTCGCGAGTCGTCACCTTCCGTGCGCACAGGTCATAGGCAAAGTTGGGGCCGCCGTTTGTGGTGGCCCGGTATTTTGAGATGGCGAAAAGCCAGCGGACCGGCTTTTGAAGAAACATCAGGGGCGACATCAATACGGTGCCCACGCCGAGATAAATGGGCTGCAGGATACCGCCGATCAGGCCCATGTCATGGTAGGGCGGCAGCCAGGATACGCCGAAGGTTTCCGGCGTATCTTCAAAGCCGGCCTGAATCAGGGCGGCGTTTTCCAGGAGATTGCCATGGCTGACCATAACCCCCTTGGGCGTTCCGGTAGAGCCGGACGTATATTGCAAAAAAGCCAGGTTTTCCCTGGTGATCACTGGTAAATCATCTTGTCCAATGGGAGCTGTGTTTAGGTCTTCGGTTGCCAGCCATTTTATCTTGTTTAAATCCGGGTCATCCGCAAGGAGATCCCGCGCAAACCCAATCACCAGTTGGGTGCTCAGCGCCAACTTTATGCCGGCGTCCCGGGTCATCGCTTTTAAGCGCGGCAGCGCCTGGGAAAGCCTGGAAGGATCCGGCGGATAGGCGGGAACGGCAATGACGCCGGCATACAAGCATCCCATGAAGCCGGCGATATAATTAAGATCGGGAAGGTATAAGAGAAGCGCCCGGTCCCCGGGGCTGCAGACGCGAAGCAGTTCAGCGGCGATGGCGCGCGCTTTTTTGTCAAGATCCCCGTAGGTCATGCGCTCTGATTCATTTTCCCCGTCTTCCAGGTAGGTGAACAAGACCTTATTCGGTATTTTTTCCGACCGGTACTGGAGAATTCCGGCAAAATTGCCGATGTGATCATTCATAAATTCGGGAAAACAGTTGTGGATACTTGCCATTTTGACATCTCTCCTGGATTTTAGTGGATTTTTGTAAACCTTGTTCATAAAACGTAACGAGAAGTATAATGACAAACTTCGTCTATTATTGCATACTAAAAGGTAACGGGATTTTTATCAGGTAATAGCTAGTGTTTTTTTGAATGCGGGCTGAAACGCTGGGTCATTTTTTGACAAAGCAAAAAAAATCTGAAAATATAAAAAATCATATATTATTTACCAAAAGGCGCTTCGCCGAGTTAGATCATATGGGGCTTTTTTACCGCTGTGGTTGGTTTATAATTTAAAAAATGATTCAAATAATTGGCGGCTGACTTCTTTATTTACTGGAACCACAATTAAACATCTAGCAGGAAAATCTCTTGCCAAATATCCACTGGCAATACCCCCAATTGAGGAACAGAAAGAAATTGTCAGACGGGCAAGTGAGCTTTTTCAAATTGCCGACCAGATCGAGAGCCGCTACCAAAAAGCAAAAACCCACATCGACCACCTTACCCAATCCATCCTGGCCAAGGCCTTTCGGGGGGATCTGGTGCCCCAGGACCCGAACGACGAACCCGCCTCCGAGCTGTTAAAGCGTATCAAGGCGGAAAAATCCCGGCAGGAAGTGGAAAGTAAACCCAATCGGAAGCCTGGAACCAAAAAGAGACGGGAAAAGAAAAGGGCAGGCGCATAGTCGGTATTATATTTTTTTATTTTGTTCCTTTTTTGGGAACTTTTTTGTTGACAATAAACCGGGAACGTCATACGTTATGCGTGTCATTAAAAGAAAAACATTGAAAGAATTTTACAGTCAACCCGCTCACTCGGATGCCGAGGCCCCGCTGGAAGCCTGGTATCATGAAGCAAAGCATGCCCATTGGAAAACGCCCGCAGATATCAAGCGATACTATGCATCCGCCAGCATTCTGAAGGATAACCGGGTTGTCTTCAATATCGGGGGCAATAAGTATCGACTGGTCGTGAAAATCAATTATACGGCAGAAATTATTCTCATCCGCTTTATCGGCACCCATGCGGCATATGACCAGATCGATGCAGAGGAGGTGTAGCCATGGTCAATCGTTTAATCAAGACCGAAACCGATTATGAGCAGGCATTGAGCCGGATCGAAGAATTAATGGACGCTGACGCCGGGACGCCGGAAGCGGATGAACTGGAACTGCTTGCCACCCTGGTGGAAATGTATGAAGACGCCCATTATCCGATTGATATGCCGGATCCTGTGGATGCCATTCGGTTTCGCATGGAGCAGGCCGGGCTGAAGCAGCAGGATTTGGTTCCCTACATGGGCAGCCGAAGCAAGGTCTCCGAAGTGTTGAATCGAAAGCGGCCGTTAACCCTTTCCATGATGCGCGGGTTGCATAGGGGATTGGGGATTCCAGCGGAAGTGCTGCTTCAGGAATCCGGTGCGGAATTTCCCCGATCACTGCCAGAGATTGACTGGAATCAATTTCCGGTTGTTAAAATGGCCAAGCGCGGATGGCTCCCAAACATTAAGAATGTCCGGGAAAAGGCGGAAGAGTATATGCGGGATTTTATCGAAAAGGCGGGCGGTCTAAATGCCGTTCCCCGGTTCCAGCTACGCCAGAGCGTGCAGGGCCGGGTGAACGCCAAAACCGATCCCTATGCCCTGTTTGCCTGGTGCCTTCGGCTGATGGCACTGGCCAATGAATATCCTGTGGAAATCGCCTTCAATAAAAAAACGTTAACCAAATCGGTGCTCCGGGATGTCGCGCGGTTAAGCTACTTTGAAAACGGCCCGCGGCTGGCCCGGGAATATTTAAACAAGCAGGGCATCCATTTTTTTGTGGTCCCCCATCTGCCCAAAACCTATGTGGATGGCGGCGCTATGCTTTCGCCGGACGGAAGGGCGATTATCGGCATGACGCTTCGCTATGATCGGGAAGATAACTTCTGGTTCTGCCTTCTCCATGAACTGGCGCATTTGAGCCGTCATTTGACTCCGGACTGCCAGGTAATTATCGATGATTTGGAAATGCGAAAAAATGAAATTAATGCCTCGGATGCACTGGAAAAAGAGGCGGACGAGATCGCAAGTGACGCATTAATTCCCAAAAAGTACCAGGTAGAATTATTGTCGGAAAGCATTCCGCCCAAAGAAAGAATTCTGGAATTGGCGGAAAAACTTAAAGTCAGCCCGGCCATTATTGCCGGACGGATTCGGTTCAATCGGAACAATTACCGAATCCTGCATCATCTGATCGGACAGGACAGCATTCGTCATTTGTTTTCGGAATATGGGGAAGAAGACTGCTGACAGGTAAAAGAATCATGGGAAAAATAAAAACTCTTTCCAAATGGGACCGGCCGCGGGAGAAGCTGAAGAATAAAGGCGCAAAGGCGCTGTCTGATCTTGAATTGATGGCTGTATTGCTCGGCAGCGGCACGACCCGGCAGGATGTGATGGCCCTGGCGGAAAAGGTGTTGAAAAAAACCGATGAAACCAATGCCAAACCGTCGGTTGAGGATTTGACCGCCATTGACGGCATCGGCCCGGCCAAGGCCGGCCTGATTGCCGCTGCCCTGGAATTCGCCCGCCGCCGCATTCAGCCCGAGGGCATCAAGGTGGCGTTTCCGCCGGATGTGCTTCCCCTGATCCAGCACCTGGCGGACCGGAAGCAGGAGCATTTCCTCTGCATTTCTTTGAACGGCGGTCATGAGGTAATCGCCGTGCGCACCGTCTCCGTGGGCCTGGTCAACAAAACCCAGGTCCATCCCCGGGAAGTTTTTGCCGATCCCATCACCGACCGGGCCGCCGCCGTGATCGTGGCCCACAACCACCCGGCCGGCACCCTTGAACCCAGTCAGGAAGATCTCACCGTAACCCAGCAGCTCAAAGCCGCCGGCGAAACCCTGGGTATCCATCTGCTGGATCACATTATATTCAACCACCGGGGGTATTACAGTTTCTTGGAGAATGAAGAGTTCAATGGGGGTAGGGTGTTAAACGACTAAAGCCGCCATTTTTATTGACGGCTTTGATTGCTCCTTCTACGCTTGATAGATGAGGCTGTTTTCAGGGTATCGGAATTTCAGTAATTGTCAATAAATTCTGAATGGGATGGCATTGTACTGGAGTAAAATATGAAATAAGGTCAACCCAAGCTTCGTGGTTATGAATAATTATTAAGATTCCTCGTCGCTATCGCTCCTTCGGAATGACAATAGGAAAGGTTCTGCAAAGGAATCCGGCTCTGAATGCAATGGAGCAAAGTTCCACGGAAAGTGGGGCTTTTAATAACTATGGTGTGCAAACAATTAAAGCCGTTGTTAAAGCTTAAAGCAGAACGGTGATTTAGGCGGTAAAATTTTCAAGATCCAATTTCAACAGAAAACGCCTCTTTTGTATGAAATTTCAGGATTGGAAAATGAGGATCGACTTGATAAAATTTTTGTTAAATATATCAAAACATGTTTTCAATACTTTAAAAGTCAAAGGAATACCAAAATGACCGAACTGGCATTTCAATCAGCGGTTGAGCAGGTCGGGGCGATCAGGGCCGGCAAAATATCGTCAAGCGAACTTCTGGACTACTACCTGGAGCGGATCAAGCGGTTAAATTCGGATTTGAACGCCATTGTCTGCATGGATATCGAGCAGGCCAAGGAGCGGGCCCGGGCGGCGGATGAAGCCATGGCCCGTAAAGAGGTGTGGGGCCTGCTTCACGGCCTTCCCGTAACGATTAAGGATACCCTGGAGGTTTCCGGAATGCCCTGCACGGCCGGAGCTCCCCAGCTGAAAGAGCATATTGCGTCAAAGCATGCGGAGGTGGTTCAGTCCCTTGTGGATGATGGCGCTATTGTGCTCGGAAAGACCAATGTGCCGCTTTATGCCGGGGATTTCCAGAGCTTCAACGATGTATACGGCCAGACCAACAACCCGTGGGATGCGAGTTTGACGCCTGGCGGGTCTTCGGGCGGGGCGGCGGCCGCATTATCGGCCGGGCTCTGCTCCCTTGAGATCGGCAGCGACCTCGGCGGCTCCATCCGGCTGCCGCCGCATTTCTGCGGCATCTGCGGACATAAGCCGAGTTACGGCATTGTGCCCCAGAAGGGCCACATCCCGCCGCCGCCGGGGATTTTTACGGGTGAATATTCAATCGGGATCGATATGATGGTCGTGGGGCCGCTGGCCCGAAGCATCGAGGATATTGAGCAGGCCATGGATATCATTGTCGGGCCGGAGCCGCCGGACCGCCGGGCACGGTCCATAAATCTTCCCGGCCCCCGGAAGCCGTCGCTTGAGGAATATAAAATCGGGTTTTGGCCGGATGACCCGGCCTGCGCCGTGGACGCCAGTGTGGGCGATGTGATTCAGGTTGCCATTGATGACCTTTCCCGGAACGGCGCATCCATTACAGAGACGCATCCGGAAATTGATTTCGCCAACAGTTATAATGTGTTTCTAAGTCTTAATGCGGCGGTTATGGGCGCCGGTGTGCCGGAAAAGATGTTTAAGAAATGGGTGGACACGGCGGGAACGCTTTCTATAGAGGACGCCTCCTATTCTTCAAATTTTATAAGGGGTGCCACCCAGCGGCACCGGCGCTGGATTGAGCGAAACGGCATGCGGGAGATAATGCGGCAGAAATGGGCGGATTTTTTCCAAACATATGATGCGCTCATTTGTCCCCCGGCCGTGCTCCCGGCTTTTGCCCATGATCACGGCTATGTTTTTGATCGCGTCCTGTCCATTAACGGCGTGGAGCGGCCTTACATGGATATTATGGGATGGTCTGGGCTGGCGAGTGTGGCCAAGCTGCCTGCAACGGTTCTGCCCGTCGGCCGAACGCCTGAGGGCCTGCCCGTAGGCATTCAGGTGATCGGCCCGTATCTGGAGGACCGGACGCCGATTCATATCGCCCGGCTGATCAGCGAAATCATCGGCGGGTTTATGCCGCCGCCCGGTTTTTAAATTGATGCTGCTGATTCATTCGCCGGTTAGCAAACCGGGTGAACCACCGCCCGGCCTGGCCCGGCTGGCATTTGCGTTGAAATCCAACGGGGTAGGCTGCCGGGTGTGGGATGCCAACCTGGAAGGCCTATTATATCTCCTGGAAAGACCGGTTGCCGCTTCAGACACCTGGTCCCGACGGGCGGCCGCCCATGTTACGGAAAATCTTAGCGCTTTAAGATCCCCCACTATCTGCGAAAGCCTGGACCGCTATAAGCGGGCGGTCATGGATATCAACCGGCTGGTGCATAAGACCGGCCGGAAAACCGGCAGCCATATCACGCTGGCCAATTATGTGGATGCGCGTTTTTCTCCGGTAAGAAGCAAAGACCTGTTGCGGGCAGCGAGAGCATTTGACGAAAATCCGTTTTATCCCTTTTTCAGAAATCGTCTGGCCGAGCTGATCGGAAATGATCACCCTGAACTTATTGGATTTTCAGTTAATTTTATGAGTCAGGCGGTTTGCGCCTTTGCCATGGCCGGATTTGTCAAAAAAAATTGGCCGGATATCCAAATAATTATGGGGGGCGGACTCGTGACCTCCTGGATGAATATTAAAGGATTTATGGATCCGTTTTATCCGGTTGTCGATGATTTGATCGGCGGGCCGGGCGAAGATGCCCTGCTTTCCATAACCGGGCATACCGACACGCAGGCCGTCTCGCAGGCTGGCGTTGACTATGCGGATTTTCCCCTTGACGCGTATCTTTCTCCCGGGCGGGTGATCCCCTATATGACCTCCCGCGGCTGCTACTGGCAGAAATGCCGGTTTTGCCCGGAAAAATTTGAAAGAACCAGGTACCAAGTATTTGATAGACCATCCATTGGATTCGATTTGTCCCGGCTGCGTTTGGAGACCTCGCCTGCGCTCATTCATTTTGTCGATAATGCCCTGTCTCCTGCATTTTTAAACTATATAGTCAATAATCCGCCCGGCGTTCGATGGTACGGGTTCGTTCGCATTACCAGGCATCTCACGGATCCTGATTTTGTCCACGGATTGAAGGACTCGGGATGCGCCATGCTCAAATTGGGCATTGAATCAGGCGTTCAGGATGTTCTTGATTCTCTGAATAAGGGAATTTCCATTGAAACTGTGTCCCGGGCGCTTCGCACCATCAGAGCCGCCGGTATTGCCGTTTACGGGTATCTGCTATTCGGCACGCCGGCGGAAACTTATGAAAAGGCCCGCCAAACCCTGGCATTCACCTTGGCCCATGCAGATTGCATCGATTTTTTAAACCTGGCCATTTTTAACCTGCCGGTGGGCAGCCCCGAGGCTGAGCATTTGCAGACCGTTGATTTCTATCCGGGCGATTTGTCGCTCTACCGCGAGTTTGCCCATCCCAATGGCTGGAACAGAAATGTTGCGCGGCGGTTTTTGGAAAGGGAATTCAAGCGGTCGGCGCCCATTCGGGGGATCATAAAAAAAGAGCCGCCGTTTTTTACCTCCAACCATGCCCCATTTTTTAAAAAATTAAGCGTTTCAAATTTTTAAAAATAAAATTTTATCTTATTTTTATTTGCTTGACTTTGATAAAATTATTGTTATCATTACAACAATCTATAAAGGTCTTGGCTGATTGCGGGCCGGTTTCGTTCGAAAGGGAGCATTATTGTTAGATAGTGACGCCCTGGTCGGTTGGAACTTTGAGAATTTTTGTAAGAAAGGAGGGGCGGCACTATGGCTAAAGGCACCGTAAAGTGGTTTAACGAAAAAAAAGGCTATGGATTCATTGAACAGGAAGATGGATCAGATGTATTTGTTCATTTTTCCGGAATTAATGGGTCCGGTTTCAAGACCCTGAACGAGGGTGACAAGGTTTCCTTTACTGTTGAGCAGGGGCAGAAAGGCCCGGCGGCAGTCGACGTTACCGTAGAATAGCTTGATTCGTTAAAAAATCAAAGGGGCATTTCAAAGTTTAGCGCTTTGAGGTGCCTTTTTTTATTCCTTGCCCCCTTCTCCCCACCCCTGTTTTCCATTCAGGGACGCCTGTTCCCGGGCGGCGGCCGATGATGCGGCCGGTTTTTAAACGATCTGGGCGGCATGAACCGTGGGAATTTCTCCCGCATGGATTTAAACCGTTTCTGTTGGATGGGGGTTAGGTGGGCTTCGATCCGGTTGAAACATTCCGAAAACACTTCTTTTATTTGAGGCCTGACGGTTTGCCGCAGGAGATTCAGCTTCTGCTGGGTATCTTCCAGAACTTCTTCTACTGCGATTTTTTGTTCCGGGTTGAGTTCCAGATGGCGAGAAATCCGTTCCATGAAGATGGGTTTGATCGGCGGCGGCCCCTTCTCATGAAACGTCTCGATTCGGTTCTTGACCATCAGTCCGGTACCCAGTATTCCAGTCAGGGCGCCCAGTACGAAAATGGCGGTGATGCCTGCGATGGCTTTTAAAAGTTTCATATCATGCCCCCGTGTTAAAATGCGAAATAGGCCAGGTATGCGGACGTGGGCTCTGAAACCGTCATTGTGGCCATCTGGTTGTTAATGGTACTGCCGGTTTGAATGATGTAAATCGACAGAATAATCATAAGCAGCAGGGCAATGGGGGCCAGTCGCCATGAAAGCTGCAGAAACCCAACCGGCCGATCCATATGGGCTGCATGCGGCCCGATTTTTCGGATGGAGCGCATAACCGCATCCCGCCATTGGGGAGAGCCCTGCTCGGTATTTTCAGCTTTTGATTGATGCGCAGCCGAAAGCATCGTTTTGAATCGATCAAATTTGTTTTTAAACGTATTCATGGGTTGGACGCCTCCTGGTTGACCAGCAGTTTTTTTATTTTTTTTCTGGCTCTAAACGCCCGGATTTTAATATTGGCCGCGCTGCAACCCATCAGTCTTGCCGCCTCGATAGTACTGTACCCTTCGAGATAAACCAACTCAAGCACCATCCGCTCTTGGGCTGACAACCGGCCTAAGGCCCAGTCCAGAATTTGCTTGGCTTCTTGCCGCTGTCCGGCTTTTCGGAAGTCCTCCGTCGACTCATCGGCAAGCACGTTTTCCAGCCATTCCCGGTAATTGTCGGGAAGCCGGCTCATCGGGATTTCCCGGCGTCTGTAGCGTTTTCGCCAGAAATCGGCGCAGGCCCGGACGCTGATGCCCGCCAGCCATTTTGAAAATACGCTTTTCTGCTGATATTTCGGCAATGAGCGGTAGGCCCGGACAAATATGTCATGGGCCACGGCTTCAACGTTTTCCATCGGCACATGCTTTCTGACGATTGAAAATATATAGGCTTGGTAACGCGCCACCAGAATTTCAAAGGCATTGACGTCGCCCGCCAAAACCCGGCGAACGACGTCGGCATCAGTTGGTTCAGCTGATTTGTGCGGCATCCGGACATGCCCTATCGCTTACGGTTTCACGGTTTCACGGTTTAAGGTATAGGGTTTAGGGTATAAGGTTCAAGGTAAGGTAACAGTTAAACTAGTGCTTTCGCCGTTGTCATTCCGAGAAGCGCAAGCGACGAGGGATCTTGTTTGTTAAAGATTTCTCGCTAACGCTCGAAATGACAAAACCGGATGAATCGCCTCAGCGCCTTTAACCTATCACAAAAGTTACTTTTAGGTTCGGTCCCGGGTCCCTGTCTGCTCCCCGGGCGGAATACTTCCTTACTGCAAAAAATCCGCGGCTGCGGTATAAAAAGCTTTTTACAAGCGCATTATTGCTTTTTACTCCCCGATATCCTGATACTCCTGGATGGCATTATGAAGCCTCTGGTGGCATTTTCTCCGTTCACAGCATTTTGTCTTCATTTCCTCCAATTGTTCGAGCTGCTCCGTCGTCAGGATCGAGCGGATCTCGAAAAAAACCATGGCCTTATGAACAGACAATGCCTCAAGTTTTTCCCCGACTTGGCTGGCGGCTGAGCGGATGTCCGCTTCAACCATTTCATTCGAATGGATCGCCTCGTAAAGCTGTTCTCTGGCCTCTCGCATCTGCTGTCGAAGCGCCTCATGTTCTTCGTCATACTTGTTGAAAATTTCTACAACCTGGTCGGTTTGCGCCTCCGTCAGGTTCAGGCTGTGGAGGATTCGAAGGTGGGGGGCGGCCATTTTTTTATCGGGCCCATGGGGGGGCATGCCGCGATCCTTCATGTTATGATCGCCCATGCCGTGATAACCGGCCCAAGCCGCTCCGGCGAATACCATAACAATAGCCAGTGCAACTGCAAATGTCTTTTGAAACTTCATCATTTAGCCTCCTTTTTTTGATTTGAAGTCAATTAAATTCTTTCCCTTCTACCTATTTAGTCGTCTGGTTGGCTTAAACGGTTACACTTTTTAAGTAACTTAACGGTATAAGGTACAAGGTACAAGGTTTAAGGTTTAGGGTATAAGGTGTAAGGTTCACGGTTTACGGTTAAATTCAAAATTACAATATTGATGGCTTCGTAAAAAGTCCAATATTTGTGTTGCGCTGCATCCCTCGAAATTTCACGTACAGCTAAGTACGCTGCATTTCTCGGGATTTGCGACGCCCCCTGATCTCAAATGGGGCTTGAACTTTTTACTTTGCCATCTCAAAATCGACTTTTTACGAGACTGTCAGATTTGAGATTTCGATGTTTCTTTTATAAATAAGCAGGGATTGATCCGAAGGCAAGCCGGTCAGCCAAAAATCGGTACACCGCTTGGAATTTGCTCAAATGAGATTAGAATGAGGGGCAATGAAAAATATCTATGGCAAGTTACATAAGAATCGGCTATTAGCGAAATGGAATGGAGTCCGGTTAAACTATTTATTTTAGAGAGGGAACATGGGCTGGAAGAAATGGACGTTGATTATTATCGGTATTTTAATTTTGCTGTATACCCTTATGGGTTTTCTGGTTGTCCCCATGGTAACGGAAGCCGTTTTGCCGGACAAGCTTTCAGAACGGTTAAACCGGTCCGTGGCGATTGAAGATATTTCGCTTAATCCCTATACCCTGACACTTGCGGTAAACGGGTTGCAGATTCGCGATAAATCCGGTTCAGCGGATTTTATCGCTTTTGATGAGTTTTTTATCAATATCCAGTGGGCCTCTCTTTTCAAGCTGGGACTGGTCACGAAAGAGCTGCGTTTGAAAAATCCCTTTGTCCGGGTTGTCCGGGTTTCCGGGTCGGAATTCAATTTTTCCGATTTGATCCCTCCCGGGACTGAAGAAAAAGCGCCCGAAGCCGGGGCCGATGAAGCCGGGGAGCCGTTTCACTTCAGCCTCTCCAATATCAAGCTCGTAAACGGCAATTTTGAATTCCTGGATGTGCCCATGGATAAAACCCATCGGTTCTCCAATGTCATGTTCAATATTCCGATGCTCTCAAATTTTGAGCCCCATATCAATGACTATGCCCAGCCCATGCTCGCCGGTGAGTTAAACGGTACGGGGGTTAAGGCGGACGTTTCCTTCAAGCCCTTTGCCGAATCGATCGAAACCATTGTTGATGTTTCACTTACCGGCATGAATCTGCCTTATTATTTTGATTATGTGCCCGGCGGCTTGGGCTTTGATATCGCATACGGCAATCTGGATGCCGAATCGAAGATTGATTTTAAAAAAGGCCCCGACGGCCGAGCCGACCTTGAAATATCCGGTGTTGTCGATCTCAATAATCTCAGGATGACGGAGAAGAATGCGGCGGAGCTTGTATTCATCCCCGCTTTCCATTTGGAAATGGCTCCATCTAAGCCGTTGAACCGGCAAATCCGGCTTGCCGACGTAACCATCAACCAACCGGTGATTTCCATGGTGCGAGATGCCGGTGGAAGACTTAACTTGAAGGCGTTTGGAACATCTAAGGAAAGCCCCGCGGAAAACAGCCGGTCCGATCAATCGACGGCTGAATCGGAATCTGTTGAATCAAAAGATTCGAAGGCGTCTGGTGCGGCGGCGTCCGATTCAGATCCGTTTATATTCGAGATTGATAATTTAGCGCTTAACTCCGGAACCCTAAACTATAAAGATTTTGCCGCTCCAGGCGCATCGGCTGCGCCGTATGCCGGGCCGGTGAAAATGTCGGTGGAGAATATCAATCTGAATGTCGCCGATTTTTCCACCCGGAAAGATCATCAGGCGGAGTTGGATTTTTCAGCAAGCCTTGATCCGGATGCCGCGTTATCGGTCAATGGAAAATTCGGGATATCACCCCTGACGGTGGATACGGCGGTCAAGATGGAAAATGTCGCACTTAACCAATCGCAGCCGTATTTTCCGGCTCCTTTAAAGCTGGTTGTCACCGATGGGGATCTCGATATTACGGGCAATGCCAGCCTGCGATCAAAAGAAGATGCCGGTTTAAGCGCCCAATTCAAGGGGGATGCCGGCATTGATGGCCTGAGCCTGGTTGAAAGTAAAACAGCGCGCGACTTTCTTAAGTGGCAATCGGTTGATTTAATCGGGCTCGATTTTTCCTGGAACCCTACAAGCATTATATTGCAAAGGCTCGCCATTAAAGGATTAAAACAGAGCCTGGTTGTCCAGAAAAACGGTGTGCTCAATTTAAACCGGGTCTATGTGACGGAACCATCTGAAAAAGAACAGCCCGAGCAAGCAGCGGTGGAGTCTGTCAAAGAGGAGGGCTCGGCGCCGGCGGAGACCGCAGAAAAACCGATGCCGTTCCCGGTATCCATCGGTGAGATCAAGCTCCGGGATAGCGGTATTTCTTTTACGGATTACCATATCGAGCCCAATTATTCAGCTCAGGTGGAGCTTTCGAAGGGAAGCATCAAGGGACTCTCAAGCCAGGCGTTTGAAGGGGCCATGGTCTCCCTGAAAGGGGTGGTCAACGATCATGCCCCGGTCGATATTTCCGGCCGAATCAATCCCCTGCTTGCCGATCTTTTTTTGGATATCCGGTTTGATTTGCAAAATATGGAGCTGAGCCCGTTTTCCGCGTATTCTGGGAAATATCTCGGCAAAGAGATTGAAAAAGGCAAGCTCAACCTGGATCTGGATTATTTGATCGAGAACAAAAAACTGGAGGCCGAGAACAGGGTGCTGTTTGATCAGTTTAACCTCGGGCGGAATGTAGAAAGCGATACCGCCGTCAACCTGCCGGTGGGCATGGCAATCGCTCTGCTCAAGGACCGGAAGGGGGAAATCAACCTGGATTTGCCCGTATCCGGTCGCTTGGACGATCCACAGTTCAGTATAATCGGCATTATCATCCAGTCTTTGAAAAATATTGTCACCAAGGCGGCCACCTCGCCGTTTGATATGGTGGGACAGATTGTAGCCGGCGGGGAGGAGCTAAAATACATCGAGTTCGAAGCAGGCGGCGACGAGTTGGCCGCCTCGTCTGCGAAGAAGCTCGATTCAATCAATGAACTGCTTTACAAGCGGCCGGAACTTGCCCTGGAGCTAACGGGTTTCGTGAATACGGAAAGGGATCGCGAGGTGCTTAAGAATAGGGCCCTGGAGCGTAAACTCCGGGCCGCGAAATGGGCCGGGGAGTCGAGGAAAGGCGATGAAGAGGCCATTCCATTTTCGGAGATTGAGCTTTCCGAGGCGGAATACCGTAAATATCTCCGGCAGGTGTACCAGGCGGAGGTGCTTTCCGTTACGGAACCGCCGGCGGATGCCAAGCCATTGGCGGATGAAACATTGACCGTTCCGGAGATGAAGTCAAAGATTCTGGAGCGGATTGAAATCAGGGATGCGGAACTGCGGCTTTTGGCCCAGCACCGGGTGCAGGCTGTAAAAAAATATATTTTAGAGGACGAGCGGATTGCGGGCAAGCGCCTGTTCATCCGGGAGGCTGAAACCCTTAGCCCCAAGGATAAGGGTGGATACAAAAAATCACGGGTTGAGCTGAGTTTGAAATAAGACAAAGGAAAGGTAGGGAGAGTTGATGATGAAAAAACCGGCGGTGTTAGTTCTGCTTATAATCTTCATGGCGGCGTGTTCGTCAAGGCAGATAATCGATCAATATCACGGTTCCACAGCCCAGCGGTTAACCTCGCACAGCGTCAATAATATGATTGCGAATATACCGGAAAAGGATTTTTCATGCCTTGAGGGCAAGAAAGTTTACTTGTCCTGTTATTTTTTGAATAACATCGAGCCGTTGGCATATGCCCAGAAGCGGCTGGAACTCGAGCTGATGGACAAGTACCAGTGCCTGCCGGTCCCGGAGCCGTCCGAGGCTGAGATACGACTGCATGTATTTTTTACGTCACTGGGTACGGATAGGGATGAATTCGGGCTGCACACGCCGGAGTTGGTCATACCGGGCCTTGGCGGTTTTTCACAGATTGATGTGATTTCCCTGGAAATGTTTCATGGCATTACCGAACTCTATTATTATATTGTCGATGATAAGGATCGGATAGTGGCTAAAAGCGACATGATGAAAACCGTGGTCCGCAATGATTCCCTATCTTTACCGGTGATTACGATACCCGTTAATACGGTGGACTAGGCGGACTCAATCAGAGGTATTAAATGATTACATGCAGCTTGAACAATTTTATGGAAGCCGTTAAGCCATGGCTGAGCGGCGACTATATCCGGGAGGCCTACGTGGATGAGCAGGGCCGGTTTGTACTGGATTTCAACGACGGGGTGAAAAATATCTACGCGATCGATGACTGCACGGCCGCCCAGATGGCAGATATCCTGGCGGATTTTAAGAAAAAAGGCATCCCGGTTAAGGGTTGACCGTTCGTTTTTATTGGCCCCCCATGGATTCGGGCTGCGGCCGGGGGGACACTTCTAAGTAACTTCAAGGTACAAGGTGAAAGGTACAAGGTTTAAGGTTCACGGTTCACGGTTCATGGTTAAATTCCAAATTCCAAAATTGATGGCTTCGTAAAAAGTCCAATATCTGTGTTGCGCTACATCCCTCGGAATTTCACGTACAGCTAAGTACGCTGCATTCCTCGGGATTTTGCGCGCCTTGATCTTGAACTTTTTACTTTGCCATCCTAAAATCGACTTTTTACGAGATTGTCAAAATTTCTATCGGAACAAAAGTTTTTGCTATGCCTAAACTGCTAGATGGGAGCCAGGACTCATGACGACAACGACGTGTACGCCGGTTCAGAATGTACTGGACGAGCTGTTGGATCTTTTGTATCTCGAAATGATCGAGGAGAATATTTTCCGGGGAAAAAGCCAGGACATGGGGTTTGGCAATATATTCGGGGGGCAGGTTCTGGGCCAGGCCATGTCCGCAGCCTCCCAGACCGTTCCGAAAGACCGGCAGGGTCACAGCCTGCATGCCTATTTTCTTCGACCCGGCGATCCCGCCAAGCCGATTGTCTACACCGTGGACTGCACGCGCGACGGCAAAAGTTTTACAACCCGTCGGGTAACGGCGGTTCAGAAGGGCCAGGCCATTTTTACCATGTCCGCCTCGTTTAAGGTGGATGAAACCGGATTCAGCCACCAGGCGCAAATGCCTGATATCCCCGGACCGGAGGGCATTGAGTCCGAGTTGGAAAGGGCCCGGCGGGTTCAGGACAAAATTCCGGCGTCGATCCGCAATCAAATTCTGTGTGTAAAGCCTATTGAAATCCGTCCGGTCAACCCTGTTGATCCCTTTGCCCCAACCAAAGAAAAGCCAGAGCGATATGTCTGGTTCAGGGCGATTCACAAAATGCCTGATGACATGGCGGTCCATCGCTATATGCTGGCTTATGCATCCGATTTCGGGCTTGTGGCCGCTTCCTTATATCCTCATGGCCGAACATTCTGGGATCCTAAAATGCAGGTAGCCAGTCTTGATCACGCCATGTGGTTTCACCGGGATTTTTGGATGGACGACTGGCTGTTGTATGCCATCCACAGCCCGAGCGCCAGCCGGGCATTGGGATTGAACCACGGCCACATCTATACCCGGGAGGGCTCGCTCGTGGCTTCAACCTCCCAGCAGGGGCTTATCCGTTTTCGCGGGTAGAAGCGGAGAAGTCGCCCGGGAGCGAACCTATAAGTAACTTTTATGGTAGATGCGATGTAGAGGCGGGCTTTAGCCCGCCATTTGCAGAAGCGACCGATGCAGCAAGCCGCGGCCACTGGAAGGCTGAAGCCTTCCACTACATTGATTGTACAAACCTCGATAAACCGATCAGGAATTGACAAATGCGCTTTGTTTATCCGCCCTATATGGCTAAGATTTTGATTTTTTTTACCCAATACCCAATACCCAATACCCAATACCCAATACCTTGAAGTTACTTAGAAGTAATCCCATACCTCAGATTGAAATCAAGGAATAGGCATGACGGCAAAGATAAATGTAGCCCAGATG
>JAGYOX010000220.1 GCA_018399235.1 Desulfobacterales bacterium
GATGGTCTCTGCTTTGGACCCGGGTTCGATTCCCGGCGCCTCCACTATTTTGAAAAAACAACCGTCTCTCCGGAGTGATCTTTTGGGGGCGGTTTTTTTAATGAAAACATCGGAAGCCCGGCCGCGGCGCTTCTTGGCAAACCACTCAATCAGATCCGCTTCGAAGGCGACGATGGCATCCTGGGTCACGTCGAAGACCTCAAGAGTCGCTGAACACCATAACCCGGGAAATCACAGACACCCTGCGGGACGGCAATATTACCTGCTCTAAAGGCAATAATCACATTATCGACGGTCCGTTGTGCCATGCTGATTCGGGAGCAAGGCAACCTCGACCTGGCCGGTAAAGAGACTGTTTGGTTCAAACCTGTTTTGACAGAGCTTTTTATTTTTTTAATATACTAAAAATTTACCTTGATTTTTTACCGAAAATCAGACATATTCTTATCAGTTGTTAATATATGGGGATAGTTTGTCTGGAGGCGAAAATGAAAACAGACCCGGTAAAAATATTCCGGAGATGCGGCGGACAGCTTCGTATGAGCGAGGCGATTAAACAAGGTATTAGTCGATATATGCTTTACTCGCTTCGAGACAAAGGAGTGATCGAGCAAATCAGCAGAGGCGTATATCGGCTGATTGAGCTACCTCCTGTCAGCAATCCTGATCTGCTTACTGTTGCTCTGAGATGTCCCAACGCAGTTGTTTGTCTGATCTCGGCCCTCTCGTTTCATGACATTACTACCCAAATACCACATGAAGTGTCGGTGGCCATTCTTCGGGATTCTCATCCTCCGTCACTTGAATATCCACCACTACTTATTCATCGATTTACAGAACAGGCCTATCAAGCCGGGATCGAGGAACATCGAATTGATGGAGTTACCGTAAAAGTGTATAGCGCGGAAAAGACACTGGCAGACTGTTTCAAGTTCCGGAATAAAATTGGGATGGATGTTGTACTTGAGGCACTGAAGCTATACAAGAGCAGGAAGAAATTTGACCATAAAAAGATTCTGGAATACGCAAAAATTTGCCGGGTCGATAAGATCGTGCGTCCTTATTTGGAGGCAAGCATATGAAATTGCCCCAAAACATTTCTGCCTCCGTAAGACAGCGGCTCCTCAACAGGTCAAAAGCTGATAACCGGTCGTTTAATGAACTGCTTCAGTATTATGCAATGGAGCGCTTCTTGTACCGGCTGTCTCTATCGGAGCATGCACAGCATTACATTCTCAAAGGAGCTCTTATGTTCCGGACCTGGAATTCGCCGGAGTTCAGACCGACCATGGATATTGATCTGCTGGGAAAGACCCGGAATGAAGAGGGTAACATCACTTCGCAGATCCGGGACATTCTTGCCGTGCAAGTGGAACCTGATGGATTGATCTTTGATGCCGACTCCATTCGGGCGGAACGGATCACCGAAGATGCCGATTATGAAGGAATCCGGGTGAGGTTTCGCGGTGCTTTGGACACTGCCAAAATCAGCATGCAGATAGATATTGGATTCGGAGATCCCGTGTATCCGCAGCCTGAAAAAGCAGAACTTTCCTGTATGCTGGATTCCCCTGCACCATCCTTACTTTGTTACAGCCGGGAAAGTGCCATTGCCGAGAAAATTGAGGCAATGATTAAGCTGGGAACCTTAAATAGCCGCATGAAGGATTTTTATGACATCTGGCTTTTATCTCGACATTTTCAGTTTGATTAAAGCAGTCTTGCTGAGGCTGTGAAACGAACTTTACAGCAGCGCGGGACAGAATTAAATAAGCCTGTTGATGCCTTTTCCGCTGATTTTATATCGTTACGTCAACCCATGTGGGAAGTTTTCCGCAAGCGCTTAAAACAGGACCATGTTCCGAAATCTTTCCGAGAGGTTGCGACTGAGATCGAGCTGTTTTTGGAGCCGATAATCAAAGATGTATCCGATGACATCACGTGGAAACCGGCAGGCCCTTGGTCATGATCAATTTTGCAAGATCTCCTCAATTGTGAATTATTGAAGAGGTTCTGCTCATCTGCAGATCCTGCACATCCCGTTTTTCACTATATCATTTACAATATCACCGCGATCAAGAGGGAAATATTATCCCTGCCGCCCGCATGCAATAAGAAGATCCCGCCGCCGTAGAACAGGAGTTCCGTCATGGTGCTGCCCACCCCCTGCTTCTCCGGGTGCTTTTTCCCTTCACGGAGCAGGTCCCGGTGGGTCTCCCGCAGCCATTCGCTGCACCTCTGCTCAAGCTGCCGGGACGAAAGCCCTCCCGTTAGCTCTCCCGTCCGGGCCGCACGTCTTGCTCAAGACGCGTATCCCGGACAAATGTATCGCCGGCGAGAAGCATGTCCTCGTTCCGCGTACGCACGCGACCCTTGTCGCTGACGGCGGTAATTTCCAAATGCATGATCATAACCTCCGTGGATCATTAAATAAAAAACCCTGTATCATGTATACGCACCGAACGGGATCATATTCAACAATGCAGCGGGATTAAAATAAAGGTGTTCCGGATATGGGAAAAAAGGTCTTGTATCAGGGTACGATGCTCAGATTCACGCAGCAGGGATAGACAAAGCTCTCTTCATCATAAATAGTCGTATCATTTTTAAAACTTTCCCAGTCTTCGATCAGCCGGGAGACCCTGGCGGTGTAGACTTCCAGTGAATCGGGATCAAATACGTCAAAAGGGCAATGGGAACGGAAATTATTTTCGTCGTCATCACCGGTACTCACCTGGATCTCGGTACGGCCCACATGACCGGGTTCCCAGTGGCCGGGGTTTCCGATAATATCACCGGTCGCAACCGTATCACCCAATACAAATCGCGGATTTGTGACATGGTCGTAGACAACTTCCAGGCCGGAACCCGGCAAACGGGTCCGCAGCACATAATCTTCCGTTTCTTCCTGAAGCTGCAAATGGTCTACCACTCCTTCGGTAAGGGCAAATATTTCTGCCTCGGGATGGAGGTGATACTCAAAGGTGGGATTGTCCTTTGCTGAAACAACACCTGCTTTTCCGATCGTATTC
>JAGYOX010000221.1 GCA_018399235.1 Desulfobacterales bacterium
ATTGTACGCAATTTCTTAAGCGCGTTGCCAAACGGGCAAAGCGATTGTTCTTTTTGCCGGTGGAAGTAAAGATTCAGGTATTCCCAACGTAAAAATGGCGATAAATTACAGACAGAAAAGAAAGAGCGCAAGAAGTCGGGCATGGCCAGAAACCGAGGCCAGTATTAAATTTTTTGAATTAACTGGTTCGAACAAAGCGAGAAAAAAAACAATTACCGGGAGAGTTATCGATCTCGGTGCCTCTGGTATGTTTTTAAAAACCACGGAAACTGTTCCCATTCATTCCGATGTAGATATCGAAATCCGCTTTGACCCCAAATCTGAATCTTCGGACCTAATGCTTCATGCCCGCGGGAAAACGACTCGTTTGTGCCGCGAGGGGGTTGGTATTGAATTTAAGTCTATTGATTTGGGGAGAATGCAGAAGTGTATTATCGAAAAAATGCACAGGGTGGAGAAGATTGTCAATACACCTACTGCAACGTAATATATTGGCTGGAATGCGTTCATCCGGTCAGTTGATGAGCAAGATTTATTGCTGATCCAACCCATTCACAGTTTCTCTCTTTTTATTTGAACCCTACAATTAGGGGTTTAAGCCTCCATTTCCTTTAAGATTCTGTTAGAATCCGTGTCCTTGACAGTCATCGGGAAGGCTAATACTATCGTTTGCCTTTGATGAGGAAATTATTGACCAATCCCGGTATGTTATTATATTATAAGAATAGAAAGATTATAATTACCTTTATCCGATCTGACGAGGTGTTTTATGTCATCTCTCAATTTCGATTTTTGCAAAAGGGTGGGTATGCTTCGTGTGTGCACCATTGCTTTTTTGTTTTTTCTTTTATTCTTGCCTGCATGCACACCAATGAAAGCCTATGACGGGGCCGTGCTTTCTTCTGATGAAATCTCAGTGATCCGGCCGGATATGGAAAAAGCCTTTACCCAAGTGAGAATCCTAAAGATCAACGATTACGCGGTGGGCAAACTTACACCAAGTCTACAGGTTTTGCCGGGTCAAAATACAATTTCTGTCCAGGTCACCTTGGATCATCCCTATTTGAGAAAGTATTTTTGTTTTTGCGAAACCCTGACGTTTGAGGCAGCCCCCGGAGAGAGCTATACGGTTTACGGGAAAATCTCCCCCTTGCTTGTAACCGGCTATATCTGGGTGGAAAGGGACAGAGCACCAGGCCAGATCGTTGTTGAAAGTATTAAAACGCCGATACCCACCAAAACCTACCCCCACTGCAAGATAGCAGGATAATCCGATTCCAAAAACAAACAATACACAAATTCCAGTGGCCAAAATTCAAAACTACGCGGCGTTCGGCAATATTCGATATTGCCTGATCCAACAAAAAATGATAAAGATTTAAACGAGTTGAAGCTGACCAACATGAACCGAAACATTGATGGGCAACCGGTAATTTTTTCGTGTTTATTAGTGTGGATGAATATATTATAGGTATTTGGAGAAGAGAAAGGAAAGAGTTATGAACAAACTGGTGGTGCCAACAATTCTTATTCTTATTGCGGTCGGGTGCTTGATGCCGGCCTGTACCTCAAAGCTGGTCCGAATTGACTCCACCCCGGCGTTTGCAGATATTGAAATCAACGATGAGTATATTGGGAAGACTCCGCTTTATTTTCGGTTCAGAGATAAATGGTATCCATGGCCGATCGAAAAATATGATGACTACTCAATTGTTGCCCGGTTAGACGGATACGAACCGGCTGCCCAAGTGTTCAAGGATACCCCGCCTAGATTGGATATCAGTTACGTGCCGGATGAGATTGTCTTCGACATGGAACCGGCAGACGTTGAAACAGGCCCGTAGTGATGGTTTCGTAAGAAGCGGTTTATTCCACCGGCACGGCATTTTTGTAGTTTAGGGGGTTTTGAGATAATTTTTAACGATCTCAACGGTTGCGGCGCTTGAACTCCGGCGGATCTGAGGAAAAAGAGCTCGGCAATCATTGATTGACAATCTGTTGACCATTGCGATGGTGTCCAACTCGTTGCGGATATGCGGATATGTTTCAAGCCTGTCTGTTATTTCTTCTTTGGCAATCAGTTTGGCATAAACCAATGAACGGGCGGCAAGCAAGCGTTTGCGCGATGTGGCTTCAGCTGTATCCGGATGGAGAATATAGAGCAGGGTGAGTTGGTCGCCAGGCCCGTAAATATGCCCTTTCCTGCCGATTTGACTTATCGCCTTTCTGGCGGCAAATATCGATTTGACACGAACTTCTCCTTTTATTTCCGCTTTGAGCATTGGAAGCAGACAGTAATGGATAATCCCGGCTTCAATGTAGGAAGATCGGTATTGCTTGAGCCGGTTTGCGATCGCTATAGCCCGTAGTTTATCCCTCAGACGGAACTTGGCGGCGTCTTGCCTGGCAAATGTGATTATTGCCGATATGGATTCATCAAAGGTTCCCGTCATCACGGTACGGTAATAGGCAAGAAGGGCGCCGCTGACGTTTCGTTCTCGTAAATAAACAGCATAACGCAGGCTCTCGTGATCAATATCAGTCGGGGTAGAGCCGTTGGCAAAAAAATCATGGATGGCAATCAGTTCTTCCAGAAACGGTTCGACCTGCACCATTGTTGTGCCGTTGGCATGTAGATCCCTGGCAAGGCAGCACATGCGTTTGCTGAATTCCGGGTATTCAACGTCAATCGGCGCAAGATAGTCATCAATGGAAAGACGCCCGTTCAGCATTTCCTTGAAACCCGGCGTCGGTGGTTCTTCGAGAAAAACCGCATCATGGGTTTTCATCAGACCCTCAGTCAGCGGAATCATTTCCGGTCGATGCGCCGTGAATACAACGGTAGCTTGTCTCATATTCATACATTACTGACAAGGGTGATGGATTCGTAAAAACCGCTTCTAAGGAACTTAACGGTATAGGGTTTTAGGTATTGGGTATTAGGTTAAAAAAATCAAAAGTTTAGCCATGTAGGGCGGATAAACACAGCGCATTCGTCAATTCCTGATCGGTTTATCGAGATTTGTACAA
>JAGYOX010000222.1 GCA_018399235.1 Desulfobacterales bacterium
ATATTTATGAGGCCAACTACGGAGAACAGGGTGAGAATGTCGCACTGATTGATATCGGCGCCAGTAAAACCTCAATTAACATATTAAAGAGCAACACATCGGTTTTTTTACGGGATGTTTCCTTTGGGTGCAATCAGATAACTGAAAAAATCGCATCCATTGCCAATTGTTCTCTGGCAGAGGCTGAGACGATACGGCAGCAGGAAGAGCCTGATAAAATTTCGCCGGAGAATTTGAAGCAGGTGGTTTCATCGTTTGTAAACGACTGGTGTGATGAAATCGGTCGGGCGCTTGATTTTTTTAAGTCAACCAATCCCGATGAAGAGATGAAGCAAATTGTTCTGAGCGGGGGCGGTGCAAATATTAAGGAGTTCAGGGAGCAGCTGGCCATGCAGACGGCGGCCGAAGTCAATGTAATTAATCCGTTTAAAAAATTTTCAGTCAGTAGTGATCAATTGGATGATGCCTATTTGAAACAGATAGCGCCTCAGGCTGCCATAGCGATGGGGCTCGCATTAAGAAAAGTGGATGACAAATGATAAGGATTAACTTACTGCCCTATCGGGCTGCCCGTACCAAGGAAAATATTCGGCGGCAGATTTCGATCTTTAGCCTTTCAATTGTGCTGCTCATTATCGTTTTATGGGTATTTAACGGTTTTTTAGGCAGCCGGGTCAACAAGCTGTCCGCGAGGCTGGAGGATATCAAGAAAGAAGTCAAGCTATATGAGGAAAAAGCCAGAGAGGTTGAGGAAATCAAGAAGAAACTGGCGTCGCTGAATAAAAAAATTGAAATCGTCAATCAACTGAAGGCCTTCCGTAAAGCCCCGCCGCAACTGCTTGCTGAAATGACAGAAATAGTGGTTCCGGACCGGATGCAGTTAACCAACTTCAGTTCGAATAATAATAGTATTACACTCGAAGGAATAGCGCTTGATAATGAAACCATTGCCGTTTTCATGACCCGCCTGGAACGATCAACTCTGTTTAACGGCGTAACACTCAAATCAGCCAAGCAGGAAAAGAAATTTAATATTAATATAAAAAATTTTAATATCGTATGTAAAAAAGCTGCAACCCAGGAGCCGAATAAAAAGAAGGCGAATAAGTAATGAAAAAGGCCAACCTGTCCAATTCAATTGAACCGTGGATTCGAAAAATCGGTCAGCTTTCGAAACTACAGCGGATTATCATTGGTGCCGCTATTGTAGTGGTGATAGCCGGTGTTTTTATTTGGTTTTTCTATGTGCCGAAGTACCAGGAAATTGATCGTCTAAAAGAGGATATCGCCACGACAGAAAAGAAACTGGCGGATACGAAAAAGAAAGCGGCGGCGCTCGATGAATACAGGGTAAAGATGGAAGCCGCCCGGGCCAAGTTTACAATCGTATCAAGGGCCCTGCCGTTGAAAGACGAGGTGCCATCGCTTTTAACCAGTGTTTCCCAGTCAGGAAAAGACTCCGGGCTTACGTTTCTGCTGTTTGAGCCCAAAGATGAAAAAAAACAGGATTTTTATGCTGAAATCCCGGTAAAAATGGAACTTTCCGGCAGTTATCATGATGTTGGAGAATTCTTTGACAAGCTTGCCGGTATGTCCCGGATTGTGAATGTCAAGGAGTTTGAAATAGCCTCAGAGGACCCCCTGTCTACGGAACTCAATATTGATTGTACGGCTGAAACCTATAAGTTTATCGAGTCTTCCGGCGAAGATAAGGACAATAAAGACAAAAAAAAGAGAAAAAGATAGATCATGCATAGATTTATTCTAAAAAGCGTTTGTTTGTTATGTTGTCTGTTTATTGGGTGGGTTGTCGATGATGCGCAGGCTGCAAAATCATCGGTTCGGCATGTAAGCAATCGGATAAAAATTGTAAGGCCGGAAAAACCATCGCCCCAGACAGCTGAGGTCCAACCGGAAAAAGCGGCTAAGCCGGTGGAAGAAGAAGCGGTTGCGGCAAAAAAGCCGGAAGAAGGCAGTATTGCTGAAAAAGCGCCTGAAGAAAAGGCCGAAAAAATAGCAGAACAGCCTGGAGATAAAGCAAAAAAATTGGAGCCGGCGGAAATGCGGAAAGAGTCCGTCAGTCTGCTTGGTGGCAGGGAAACGCTTTATGCCCGAAAGGGGAAGCTGGATCCATTCGCCCCGTTTGTGCAGGGGGCGGAACCCAAAACAGCCGGTGAGGTGCAGAAAAAATTGCAGCGAAGAAAGCCCAAGACGCCGCTTGAGCGAGTCAGCCTGGGGCAGCTTCGGCTGACAGCGGTGATGGAGATGCCGGATAAACGGCTTGCAATGGTTGAAGAGGCCTCCGGCAAAGGATACGTGGTTAAAAAAGGAACATATATAGGGGATGAAGGCGGTATTATAACCAAAGTTCTGAAGGATGCCATCGTCATTGAGGAAAAATATCTGGATGTTTTCGGAAATGTCGATGTTCGGGAAAAAAATTTAAAACTTCAGAAATAACCTGGAGAGCTTAAACATGCGTAATCGAAGGCACACTATCAATATTGGAAAAGTCCTTTTAGTCGGACTTTTAGTTTTAGTCATGGCCGGCTGTGCAGCAAAGTCAGTCAGTGAGAAAGAGATCGAAGAGGCGCCCCCTGAATCCCTTACCATTTCGGGTATCAATACCAGTCAAACCGATGATGGGATGCGCGTTTCGATTAAAGCCGACGGGGAATTGACCTATACGGCGGTTAAGCAGCGCGATCCGCTGGGGGTTATCCTATACCTTCCGTTAACTAAGCTCGCGGATACAGGGAAAATTGCCATTCCAGACAATCATATTATCGATTCAGTCATCCCTTCCATGACCGCGAATCAAAAAACCGCAAGGATCGAAATCGGGCTGTTAAAAGATTGCCCGTATAAGGTTGAAAAAGATAGCTCTATGTTAAATGTGTTTTTTGCCTCAACTCAGGCGGCAGGCCAGCCCCCTTGTGAAGCCGGGTCGGCTGTAGTCTCGCAGGAATTAGGCGCGTCCAAAACCATGGATGATAAGGAAAAAGTTGAACATCCCGG
>JAGYOX010000223.1 GCA_018399235.1 Desulfobacterales bacterium
TGAGTGCAAAACCGTGAACCCTGAACTGTGAACCGTGAACAAGGTTTGATACCTTTTCACTCGGACCTTTTAATGGGAGACCCCATTTTTCATTCGATTTTTTATCTAATGAGCCTCTCCAGCGATCCGCAAGGCAGTCTCGATGATATCATCAGATATTCTGAATCCATTTAAGCGTAACGCCAAAAGCAAAAGCTCCGCCTTCGGCGTTAGGCCCATCTGTTTGGCTTTTATGATGATAGCGATAGTGCCGGAGATGCTGATATTGAATACTTCGGCACATTTTTTTGCTGCCTTGTCATCTATTGCAGCTATAAACTCTTTATTCTGAAATGCAAAAGCAATGACCTGGGATTCACCCTTGCCAAGATTCCACTCGGATATGATTGCCGGAACTTCTATTGACTTGATTATTGTCTGATTTTGAGCTTTGAGCCACTCAATTGCCGGATCATGATATTTATGGCTGGTAATTTCCTCAAAAACGCCCTGTGGTATAATGAGTTGATCAAACAATCTCGACAAAAAATCAGCGCAACCGATTTTGGCGAGAGAAATAATCGGAGAAGCATTGACTACAAGCTTATCCGACTTCATCGATTAATTCCTCAGGGGCAAGCTGATAAGGTGAAATTTTATGCTCATATAAATGCTCAAGAAACTCCTGTCTGGATATACCCGCGATTTCAGCCGCCTTAGACTGTGAAATCTTGCCCTCTTCATACCACTTAACAAGAGCTGTTATTTTCATTGCGCGAACAAATTCAGCCGGCGTCTGCTTGAATGCCGCAAACGCTGTCTCTGGCACCTCTATGGTCAATTGTGTCATGGTCATAACCCCTCCCCTAATCGAATAATCGAAAATCCATATCTATGGCATCAACATCATTATTTATATTTTAAATATGTTCCCATGCAAAGTCAATTGCAGGGAGAGAATGCAGGGGGGAGTTTTCAGATTTTGCTTATTGGGATCTGCTTAGTTTTTGGAATTTGTTATTTGGTGCCTAAATGCAGTTGGTGCTTAATTACGACCCCTGAACCTGGAAGGCTAAAGCCTTCCGCTACATAGTTCCGAGCCCCAAACCGTGAACTGTGAACTGTGAACCGTGAACCGTGAACCCTGAACCCGAATCTCCTCAATCCACTATAAAACCATTCATAGACAATCTTGTTTGTTGCAATAATCAATGGCCTTTTCACTGTGTATCCTTCCATTTTTTCACCTCAGTGATATTGCTCAAGGTCAACCCTTAATGCATCCTCGCCCCCCCATTCAAAAGTGATGCACCAGGGACCGTTAATATGAATGCTATCAGGTTTGTTACATATTCTTATAAAAAGTGAGCAGAGCCAAAAGCAAAGGCTCCGCCTTCGGCTTTACGCCTATCTGTTTGGCTTTTATGATGATAGCGATAGTGCCGGAGATGCTGATATTAAATACTTCGGCGCATTTTTTTGCTGCCTTGTCATCTAATGCAGCTGTAAATGCGTCATGGTCCTATCCCTAAATCCAAACATGAGTTCACCCAGCACAATAGGGGAAATAAATATCAAATGCGCCTGAATAAGATATTCGGTCAGCTCGGCATAGCCCAGTTTAAACCCCACATAAGCATTTGTATCTATAATAAGTTTCATTTCCACATGTCTTCATCTATTTGCTCGCAGGATTGAATGGAAAGCTTAATCAAAAAACTAAAAATTATGATTCCTGAACCCCTTGAGGCCAACGGAACAGAAACCGGCCGGGAGGTTTCATTTGAACTGTTTACCCGAAGATTCAAGACCACTCAACGGGCGGCTGTCTGATGTCCGACTATACCGGCGATTTAAAAAATTACCTGCGCAAAAAATTCTAAGGCGTGTCAAGCTACTTCGAAATCGATGTTTTTAGGATTCCCGACTCGTTGGGACGCTTTTAATATCTCAATCTTAACCACGTTTCCATCCTTATCATAATCCAAAATAACACCTGGCTTATCTTCATCGCTCTCATCAATCTGGGTATCTGAAAATTGAATAATCAATGCATCAACTTCCGCACTATATTTAATCTTCATTCAGTCCTCCAATATTTCTTTATCTTACTAGTACGATATGCACTAATAATAACAGGCGGTTCCTTAGATAAGTTCACATAAACTCTTATCAAATAGACTTTTTCTCCAAAGGCCTTCTTTGATTGACAGACGGTTTCATCAATATGGTTATTATATTTTTGTTCTGGATTTTTGGCAACATCTTTAACCATTTCTTCTGGAATGCCTCTGCCGGCAATTTGCTCTTTTGCGTGTTCTGAGAGAACCAGTTTTATGATATGCTCCAACTTCCCGCCTGCCTTTCTCCGCTCATTTGCCGTTGCCGTAGATTTTGTCCATTATGCCTTATACCACTAAAGAGTTAAACCTCGGATTGAGAATTAATTCACAATTCAAGACACCATTTTCATTCATCGTCGCCACCGAGAAGGATGCAGCGCAACACAGATATTGGACTTTTTACGAAGCCATCAACATTATCTTCTCAAATCCCAAATTCCAAACAAATCCCAAATTCCAAGCACCAATTTTCAAAACAAGACCCCTTCCGCTGCCCTTGTTTGAAATTTTGGTCATTGTTTGTTATTTGTGATTTGTGATTTGGTGCTTGTTTATTATTTGGTGCTTGTTTATTATTTGGTGCTCGGCTCTTCGACTGAACCTTAAACCGTGAACCTTTGGAAGGCTGAAGCCTTCCACTACATAGCTCCGAGCCCCAAACTGTGAACTGTGAACTGTGAACCGTGACCCGTAAACCGTGAACTTTTTAATTCACAATTCAGGGCTAACTACCAAACCGCCTTGACATATGGATAGTCTAATATTTTTTTATCCTTGGTCAGCAGCGAAAAATTATGAATCCGAGATGTGGCCACAATGATTCTATCGGCTGGAT